>CAYNEU010000084.1:0-1727 GCA_964396275.1 uncultured archaeon
CTCTGCGAATGCTATCAAGCGTGGAAAGGTCTGCCATTCTAAACGTTTAATATTTGGAGTATATTCCCCCCACATAAGAGCTTCTAACCCTAAAATATGCTTATAGTACTTTTCGTCTAATTTTTTTGGAATGGGATTAAATTTATATGCTAATTTAAGTGGAGTAAATGTATAAGAATGATCAAGATAAGTATATTTAAAATTAGACATTATCAATTCTCCGCCTTTCTTCAAATACTCAAGAATTTCCTTTTTTCCTCGAAGCCAGTATTGACAAATAGGGGTTTCCTCTAAATTCTTCTTTAAAGCATCATTCCATATTATAATTTTTTGCTTATGCTTACTTAAAAATCCTAATAGCCTATTAGTAAAATAGGTTTGAAGTTCTTTTTCACTTTCTAAACTTTCCTCTTTTAACCGCAATTGGCAATCTGGACATTCTTTCCACCTACCTTTAAGTACTTCATCGCCGCCTATATGTACGATATTAGAAGGAAATAATTCTATAATTTCTTTTAAGCTGTTTTCAACAAATTCAAATATTTCCTCCTTTCCTACACATAATACATCATTATGAATCCCCCAATGTGTAGAGACTCTAAAGGGGTAACCCATACAACTTAAATTGGGATAAGAAGCTAAAGCCGCTCTAGTATGCCCAGGCAGGTCTATTTCGGGTATTATTTGAATGAATCGATTCCTAGCATACTCGATAATTTCTTTAATATCCTCTTGTGAATAATATCCTGAATGGGGGATCCCATCCCTTTTTTTGCTAAAAAGACCTCCAACTTGTGTTTCTTCTCTCTTAGAACCAATTTCAGTAAGTTTAGGATATTTTTTTATTTCAATCCTCCACCCCTGATCATCTGTCAAGTGCCAATGAAATCTATTCAATTTTAATAGTGCCATTAAATCTAGCAATTTTTTCACAATTTCTTTCCCATGAAAATGTCGAGCCTCATCAAGCATATATCCACGCCAAGAAAACCGTGGAAAATCTTTCAACTTTAGACAAGGGATTTGCCATTCTATATCTTCAACTTTAACACGATTTTCTATTTCGGGACGAAGAAGTTGTCGTAGAGTCTGAATGCCATAAAAAATACCAACCGGGTAAGGTGCAGTAATACTGATCTCTTTAGGACTTACTTCAATGGTATAGCCCTCAAAACCTAATTCTCCTTCGTTATCAGTTAGTTTTAGGTTTATTGATGAATCAGTATCAATTTTTTCTTTTCTTTCTTTTATAATTAGATTATATCCCGTAGCGGGGAGAAGAAAATTCTTTAAATATTCACTTACTTTTAATAACTCTTTATCTGAATATATTCTGACTCCTTCTGTTAATATGAACTTTCCTGTAGAAATTTTTAATGATACAGGTTCAGGGATAATGTTAATAATTTGAATACTACTCACTCTTTTAGTAAATATTAAATCCTTTAAAATTAAAAAATAAAAAAGATTATTAAAATTAATTAGAAAGAAAGACTATTTGTAAAAGGACTTTTTTATTACTAAAATGAAATTAAAAATCAAGAATGAAAGATTCATTGATGAGGAAGGGAGATCTGTTTTACTTAGGGGTGTGAATTTGGGTGGCAGCACAAAAGTGCCTTTTTCTCCTAATGGAGCAACCCATATAAAAACAGATTTCAGTGATCATAGGGACGTTTCCTTCGTTGGTCGCCCATTTCCTTTAAAAGAAGCAGATGACCATTTTT
>CAYNEU010000085.1:0-6653 GCA_964396275.1 uncultured archaeon
GAGATCATCATATTAGAGTAAAAGGGCAAAACGGAGATATTACGAAGAATTTCTCTCACGTAAGAGGTATAAATGTCTCAATTACGGGGAATAAAATTTACTTTACAACCAATTTTCCAAAAAGTGCGACTCTAGCATTAATTAAAACTGTAGTTAGTATTATTAATAATTTAATTATCGGAGTTCAAACAAATTATAAATATATATCAAAAATTTGTTACTCACATTTTCCTTGTAATTGTGAAGTGAAATCAGATAAAAAAGAGATTCATGTCATTAATTTCTTAGGAGAAAGAGCCCCAAGAAAGGCAAAGTATCCAGAGAATGTAAATGTGGAAGTAAACGGAGATGATGTACTTTTTATAGGACCTGATAAAGAATTATTAGGACAAGCTGCTGCTAATGTTAAAAGAGCTTGTCGTATTAGGAAAAAAGACCCACGAGTATTTCAGGATGGAGTTTATCTATACAAAAAAATGCTTGGAGACGAAATTATCTGGGAAATAACTTAAAGTGAGGTATTTATAATGGTACACGAAAAAAGATTAATAGAACTACGAAAAGTAATAAATAAGAAAAAACCTTCATTTAGACGAGTTGAATCATGGAGATATAAAAGAGTAAAAGATTCATGGAGAAAAGCTAGAGGTATTGATTCACAAACTAGAAAGAAAGAAAAATCAGGCGTTAAATCTCCTACAATAGGATATCGAACCCCAAAAAAAGTGAGAGGCTTACATCCATCTGGATATATAGAAGCAAAAGTCACTACAATCCAAGATCTTAAGAATTTAAATAACAAACAACATGCAATTAAAATTTCTGGTAAATTAGGTTCTAAAAAACGAATTGCACTTATAGATTATTGTCAAAAAAGAGGTTTCAAAATATTAAATATTGGTATATCGCAAAGAGAAATTGAAAATCTAGAAGCAATGGTAGAAGCGCCTATTTCTGATATGGAAGAAGATTTTATTGATATTGATGAATTAGAAGAGTCTTTAGGGGGGAAATAAAATGAATTTAAAGCCACAGAGAAGGATGGCCGCTGACATTCTTAAATGCGGAGAGAATAGAGTATACTTTGATCCATATTTAATCGAAGATATTTCACTAGCAATTACTCGAGAAGATATTCGCAATTTAATAAAACAAGGTGTTATACAGAAAAAATACAAGAAAGGTATCTCAAATTTTAGAAAAAATATAAACCATGCTAGGAAGAAAAAAGGAAGAGCCAGAGGATTAGGAAAAAGAAAGGGTACCAAACATGCAAGAACTCCAAAGAAGAGAGCCTGGATTAGACGCATTCGGCCAATTAGACGAGAACTGAAAAAACTTAGAGAAAGAAAATTAATTACGATATCAAATTATCGGAAATTATATAAGAATGCTAAAGGTGGAATGTTTACTAGTGTAGCTCAATTAAATAGATATGTTAAAGAAAAAGATTTAATAAGAAGAGGTCGCTAAAAAATGGCAAAAGGTCCAAGGTATAAAACATCATTTCGACGGCGATATGATGGTAAAACAGATTATCATAAAAGGTTAAAATTATTAAAATCGAGAAAATTAAGAGTAGTCATACGAGCTTCAAACGATCATATAAGAGTTCAAATTGTAGAATCTAAATTCGGAGGAGATAATGTCGTAATCTCTGCATTTTCTAAAGAATTAACCTCAAAATATGGCTGGAGTGCTAATAGTGGAAATATTCCAGCAGCATATTTAACTGGGTATTTAGCAGGTTTAAGAGCAAAAACTAAAAATATTCAAGATGCTATATTTGATTTAGGAATCTTTTACCATAGAAATCGAGTACTTGCTGCTTGTAAAGGAATAATAGATACTGGAATGATTATACCATATCGTGAAGAATTTTTTCCAGAAGAACTAAAAGAAAGAATTAAAGGTACTCATATTGAGAATTATGCGAAAAACTTAAAATCAAACGAGCCGGAAAAATATGAACAGATATTCTCCGGTTACTTAAAAAAGCAAAAATTAAATCCACTGAAAATAAGCCAAATGTTTTCGGATTCATTGAAACAGATTGAAAATAAAACTTAAAAAGTGAAAATATCATGAGTCGATTAAGAAATATGGATGAAGAATGGGTTCCTAAAACCAAATTGGGTGAACTTGTTCAACAAGGTTTAATTACTTTAGACAAGATATATCAAAATAATTTAGTAGTTAAAGAAAAAGAAATCATTAATATTTTGCTTCCACAATTACAAGAATCTGTAACGGATATAAAAATGGTCCAGCAGATGACTGCGAGTGGACAACGCTCAAAATTCAAAGCAGTTGTGCTTGTAGGGGCAGATGGTTTTATTGGAATCGGTTCAGCTAAGAGTAGAGAAGTTGGACCTGCAATTAGGAAGGCAATTGATAAGGCAAAACTTTCAGTTATTCCAGTTCTAAGAGGTTGTGGAAGTAAAGAATGTGGTTGTGGAGGAACACATAGTATCCCTTTTAAGATTAAAGGAAAATGTGGCTCAGTTAGAATTCAACTTATTCCTGCTCCAGTAGGTGTAGGATTAGCTTGTGCAGATAAAGTAAAACCAGTATTAAAATTATGCGGGATTGAAGATATTTGGAGCAAGACTTTTGGTGATACTAGGACAAGTGAAAACTTAGTTAAAGCTACATTTGATGCCCTCAAAATAGCTCATAAATTTAACTTTAACATATAAAAAAGAGTGGTGCTTATATGTCTATGGCAAAAAAGAAATCAAAATTAAAACAAACAGAATTTACACCAAAATTGTATTTCGCTGTTCGTATTAGAGGAGCCCCTGGTATGAAGGGCAAAATTTTAGATACGTTAAAGATGCTAAGAATGCATAAAGTCAATCACGGTGTACTTGTATGGGGTAATCCCTCATATAAAGGAATGTTAGTAAAATGTAAAGATTATATTGCTTATGGAGAAATTGATGAAAAAACCTTGATTAGACTATTACGAGTACGAGGAAAAATAGAAGGGAATGTATCACTGACAGAGGAGCATATTAAAAATTTAACTAATTACAAAAATTTTAAAGAATTAGCAAAAGCATTACTAAATGGAGAAATAAAATATCGAGAAAAAGAAATTTACAAAATTAAACCAGTATTCCGATTACACCCTCCAAGAAAAGGACATCGAGGATCTATTAAAAAGCATTATAAGGAAGGAGGAACGCTTGGTGATATTGGACTATATATCAATGAATTAATTCATAAAATGTTATAATAAAAAGGTGAAAGAGTATTACAAGGAAATTTCCAAAAAAGGTCCGTAAGATGAGAGGCAGACGTACTCATGGTTATGGAAAAGTAGGTCAACATAGAAAAACGGGACAACGTGCTGGTAGAGGGAAAACTACTCAATGGAAAAAAAGTAAAAAAAGCTATTATTTAAAACAAAAAGAACTCGGATTTCCAGACCCAGATTGGGATATGGGAAAAAAAGGGTTTAAAAGGCCACAAGATATTGTTAGAATTTATCATGATAATACAATTAATGTTAAGGATTTAGATCACAGAATTGATAATTACGTTCTGAATAATAAAGCAACAAAATCTGGAAATACTTACAACATAAACATGAATGAAATTAATATTCAAAAAGTATTGGGAAAAGGAGATGTAAACAAAGTAATTAACATAACAGTAAATAAAGCATCTCAAAAAGCTATTGAAAAAGTAGAAGCTGCTGGTGGTAAGATTACGTTATTATCTCAAGTAGATTAGATAAAATATAAATCATCATTATTCCTTTTTCATTAAAATTTTAAATATATATTTATATAAGAGATTTTAAGATGGAAATAGAACACCTGAATGAGATAGATGATAACGATGAAGAAACAAAGAGGAAAAAAACGTGCTTATTAATTTGTATTATATTAATCCTAGTGATGATGTTGCCATCAACTATTGTATTTTTGGCTATTTTTTAAATTCTTACTTCTTTTTAATAGAGCATCTTGTTAATTAGTTGGATTAATCCAGGTAATATAAAAATAAATCCCAGCGTATTTCCAATTATATGGACAGCAGTAAATAATGCTCCCATTAGGAAATATGGTATGAATTCATTAATAGTACCAAAATAAGATAAAACATAAATTAATGAAGAAAAAATTTGAAAGCTCAAAGTAATTAATGCCCCAATCGCCGCAAATATAGCCATTACAGAAACTTTATACAAATCGTCATCTACTTTAAATGTTCTTTTCTTTTGTAAAAGATCATTCAATAAAGCTCCTAACAATCCGGTTATAGAATAATGAATTATTTGGAAAGCTAAAAGTGGTAATGGAGATGGTCCGAAAGGATTAAAAAAACAAAATATTAATGAACTTAGAAACCCAATTATCATTCCATCTCTTTTGCCGAGTATAAAACCAGATAAAAAAATAGTTAGAGTAAATATCTCTATATTAGGGATAGATGCTAATAAATACCCTAAAACAATTGCTAATGCAGAAAATGTGCTAATTAAGACTATACGAAAAGACTTTCTCTCAAGCCAAGTTGAATGGTTTGATATTTCTTGATCAAGTTCTTTTATTTCAGACTCTAATTCCAATTAAATCTCATTTTTTTTTGTTAATAATATAAATACATTAAATTTTATAAATTTTAGGAAACTTGTACTAGTTTTAGATCTTTAAATTTTAAGGGTTTTAAAGGTAAATCTACTATAATATTGTGTAATATAATTAATTAATTGTCTAAGAGGTAACTTAATATGGAGAACATTATTCTTATTAAAGAAAATCTAGATTGTGATATTTCTACAGCATTTAGTTTATTTACTGTCAACAAATTATTAGAGAGGTGGTTAACTGAAAAAGCTGAGGTAGAACCAAAGGTTGGAGGAAATTATGAACTATTTTGGGAACCTAAAAACAAAGAAATTAATAGTACTATTGGTTTTAAAATCTTTGGAATTGAAACAGATAAATTTATTTCATTTGATTGGAAAAGTCCTATTGATTTTTAATCTATTTTTCTTATAATGACAATGATCCAAATGAAACAACTATTCATTTATTCCATACTGGCGGGAGAAAGGATCCAGACTGGCAAAAAGCTCGTAACTATTTTGAAAATGCATGGTCGAAGGCATTTCAAGGATTGAAGGAAAAAATAAAATATACAATTTTACCATAATTTAAAAAATTTACTCTACAATCTCAATTTCTTCTCTTTCGAGCGATACTTCTTCCCTTTCATGTCTTCTCATACTAATAGCAACATTTGGGCATGTAACTGAACATAAACCTCACTCCCTACATCTATCAAAATTATCAAGATTAGAGATTTAATTCAATTTCGAAACTTTAAAAATAGAAAAATCATTTTTATATATTAGGAAAGTTAGACTAGGTTAACTTTCCTATACATCTTTGTCTATTATTAATCAATAAACAGTTTTTATATATTATTATAAAAGAATCTGAAGATAGGAGTGTATAATTGTGAAATTTAAACGCATTTCAGGTAAAAAGTTAATCATTTTTTTAGTAGTTCCGTTGTTGTTCTCTCTAACAATTAATTCAACAAGAGCAAATATTACAATTCCCGTAAATTATTCTCAGCAATTAAAATTAAATAGAACTTATATTTACAATATTACGCAATTTGATTCAAAATTTACATGGCTTGATTTAAATTGGTTTCCGCGTGGTGATGCAATTACAAATTCAGGTGGTCAGATTGTTGTTAATTTTACAGGATTTTATGAGGATGATACTTCGGCATTTTCAGCATCATGTTTTAACAATCCTATTCCTTACATCAATATATCTTTTATAGAAAATGTAACTGGAATGTTGGTTATTAACACGACATTCTATAACGTATCTAATAGCGAAGCAGGATTATCTTTAGCAATTGGGTATAATTCGTTTCATTCTGGTTTTCTAATTCAAATTAATAATTTGGTAAACATTACAACCTTAGCAGCAGAACAGGTGTTAGATACGGGATATTTACCAGGAGAGTTCATTTTTAAGGAATATGATTATATAGTTGAATTTACTTTTAAACAAAATAATAAGAATCAAAATAGTACGATGATTTATGATAGAACAACTGGTATTCTTGTCTATAGTAAAGTCCAGAGTATTTTTGGTCCTGATCTAGAGATACAATTAAGTGATTATGAGTTAAATTTTCAAAAAACTGAACAAGCAATTCCATCGTTTCCCTTATTTTTACTTGGTACTATAAGTGCTACAACTTTAATATTAATGATTTCTAATTTAATCAAGAAAATAAGAACAAACTAAAAATTAAAAATTTTTATTTTTTTAAATTAGTGAACCTATTCTATGAATAAGAAATTGAAATTTTTCTTTATAACAATTGCGGGAATAACCAGTTTTTCATTGCTTTTAATAGTTAATTTCAACATAAATTATAATCCTACTACTCTACCTAAAGAAAGCGTTAACAACATTACTTTAATCGTTGATTATAAAAATGGTACCATTAAAGTTCAAGAAAACTTTACGTTAGATAATCAGAAAACAACGGCTTTTGATGCGTTAGATAAATGGTGTGATATTAAATACGTCGATTTTGGTTGGGGACTATTTATAAATGAAATCGATGGGCTTAGTGGGGGGTGGATTTATTTGGTTAATAACAAT
>CAYNEU010000086.1:0-4410 GCA_964396275.1 uncultured archaeon
TTGTAAAATAACAATAAATATAATAAAACCTTCAAATATTTAAAATTAGATTTTGAAAAGGTTATAAATATGCCACGAGTAGGATTTCAAATTATTGGAACTATAAAAGAAGTAAAAGGATTTTGTAATAAAGGTCATAAAGTAGGAGATAAAATCGAGTTAGACTGCCATGATTCAGGAGGATTATGTGGTATCGGTGAACCTCCCAACCCAAATGAAACTGAACTTGTTATAAAAATAAATATAAGAATTCTGCCTAAACGCCAATCTCCAAATATAATTTTCATTCTAGATGACATAGATGTTAATCCTTATGACATTAATAATTCTAAATTAAAAAACAATAATTAGATATTGTTTTTATAGAATTAGATTTCTTTGGTATATTAATACCTTAAAAAAATAAGCTAAGAAGGAGACTCTTTGTCTCTTTCAAATTTTTTTACTTCAGCAAACATTTGTTTTTCCCATTTAAAAGCCTCTTTTTCTTCTTCAAATTTTAGTTTCTCTTGTTCGAATTTTAGTTTCTCTTGTTCAAATTTTTCTTTTTCTTTTTCAAATTTTATTTTCTCTTCTTTTAATCTTTGTTTTTCTTGAACTTCTATTAAATCCAATTTTAGATTTTCTTCTTGTTTAGTAGTAATATTCTCTATTTGTTCTTTCTTGATGGCATCTATCACTTTATCTTTTATAAGAGTTTCTGTATTGGTAGTTGCTTGAATTCTTTTATTTCGCATAAGCTCTAAAAACTTATTCTCTTCATTTACTAATGATTTTAATTTATTTGAGAATGCAATAACAATTATTTTTTCAGAGATTTCAATGGCTTTATCATATTCTCCTTTAGTAAAATAACGATTTTTAAGGTCATTTAATTGTTCTATTTCTTTTCTGATTGTATTAAAATCTAATTTTTCA
Source organism: uncultured archaeon (assembly GCA_964396275.1). Classification (GTDB taxonomy): domain Archaea; phylum Asgardarchaeota; class Lokiarchaeia; order Sigyniarchaeales; family SOKP01; genus Loki-b32. The sequence goes on from CAYNEU010000086.1 coordinate 919, forward strand.
GTTTCTATTATCTCTGTTTTATCTAATTGTTCACTTTCGATTATACCTTTTCTTAATTTATTCTCTTCCATTTGACCCTTAGCCTTATCTATATCGTCAAGCCTGTTTAACATAGAAAAAATATTATTTTTTTTTGTTATTTCCTGAACTTGCGTATCGTCATTTATTTCTTGAACCATTAATTTCTTCTTTTTTTCTTTTTTACCTTTTTTTTTTTCTTTTTCTGACTTAGAACTCAAACTTTTGCGTCATTCCTTTAATTCTTTAATTTAAGTGTTGATTGTTTAACCATATATCTAATAAAACAATTTGCATAAAAACATTTGTTAATAAAATTATTCAGGTTTCTTTTTAAAATCATTTTACAGCCTTTAAAATCCATTCTATATATTGAATAAATTTTAATTGAATCCCATAAAAGTGCTATCATTTTAATTTTGGTTATTTAGTATAAATTGCGTCTCAATAATAAGAAATTCATAGACCAGTTTCTAAAAGGTATTAATTTTTTTTTTTATAAATTTCAAGATAGAAACTCTGAGTTAGTAAGAGTATCAAATGAAGGTAGCATGTCGCAAAGGTTTACATCTTTTATTCAATATGATAAACTTGAAGATAAATAAAATTAATAACAAACAATTCTTAAATAAATATTACAACTATATGCGCTCGATGTATATATATCATTAACTTTAGGGGAAAACATGAAAGAGATTAGAAAAAAACCATTAATTCTGGGTCTAGGTTTTTTGATAATACTTACGGCAGGAATATTAATCATTTTAAGTTTATTTGAAATCAATAATAAACAGATAATTATAGATAACCAAAAAGATATAATGAATGAGAACAGACAGTGGGCCGAAAAAATTACATTTTGGGAAGTTACAGGGGGATTAGGAGAGGATATTATCGAAGGTGAGAAAATGTACTATGACGCACTTGCTAAATATTCCGCAGCATTGCAAGCTCAAACCATAGCGATATTATTTATAATTTTACTAAGTATGATAGTTGTTATCGCAGGGGGAAGCCTAATAGTTAAACTCTTAATAACCTGAATCATTTCTTTTACTAAAATTAGAAGGAGTCTGTAAAGATACTTTTAGAACTCTTCTTCATATAATACTTATTTATTTTATCTCGTATTTTTTTCATTAATTCAGAAAGATCATTAGTATCTAGCGTTTCTGAAAAAGTTATAATATTTCTTATAATTGGATTGTAGATTTCCTCTTTGTCCTTAATGATATTTGAAATAAGTAATTCGGATTCTATGCTTTGAAGTTGAACTCCAATGGAATTTACTTTTAATGTCGAAAGATAATTTTTAGATAGTTTATAGTAAATATCACTAATTAATCCAGAATTAAAATCTGCTGTCATCGATTGAGCAAAAATGCTCCCAGTTTTTAATTCAGTTATGATACATAAGCATTTTGAAAATTTTTTAAGTACATCATCTAAAATATTTTTCAAATTAAAGATCTCTTCAGAGAAACTTCCCAATATTTCAAAAAAGGCATTATAAATATTATAATTATATTCGGGAACAATACTAGTAAAGTAAATATCTAGGGATATATCGATTTTTAAGGAATTTTTAATATGTTTTTTAATTTTACTAATTGGAATTTTATCAATATTATCAAACATATCGATTTTATGAAAGAATAATATTAATTGAGAATTTAGAGAATTTTCAACTATTTTATTATAAATTACTTTAATATCTTCAATACAATTTTGAAAATTTTTCTCCCAATTATAATGATCTAAGACATATATAATTACATCCGCATCTTCAAAAGGTGATATATCAATGATCTCTTTTTCTAAAAGAATAGCTAATTCTTGTCCAGATACATCGAATAATCCTATTTCTAAATCTATCCACGGATATACATTTGTTTCAATTCCTCTTGTAGGACTTAAAGGATTCTTCAATAATTCTTTTGGATTATGACCTTCAAAGATTACTAATTTTATGCTTGTTTTTCCTACAGCAACTCTTCCCATAAGAACTATTTTTTTAGGAATAAATTCTCACCGAATTCTTGATTAGGCTACAAGTAAGTTATATTTACATCTAGAAACATATTTCACATAAAAATATTTGTTTAATTTGATTAAAGAATATATTATGAGCAAAAAAAGGGAGAATTATTATTAAAAGGGGGTATAACATTTTTGTTGTGACTATAATTTCTAAACAAATTTAATTATATTACGCTTATACTTAGAGAGGTATTGTTTATCGTACCACAATAAAGAAAAGAACCCTCATCCACTACATTTCTTCGTATAGTATTACCTATTGCGAGAAGTGTTTTAATGATGAAATTAAAAAAGATGGTTGTAGGCATTATCCACAAAAATTTGACTCTGAGAGTGAAAAATAGCAGTTGGATGAACCAATACTAGATCTAAAAGAAGTTGATGAACCTAAAAAGAAATTCATTAAGAAAGGATTATAATAATGTTAGAAATTAAATTCGATTTTTATTTATTCATTTCGATAAATTCACCACGAGTCATTTCAATATCTTTCAAAATCTTTGTTAATAAACCCCTTCCAATTTTTTCTCCTTTATGATAAGGAACTACAGTAGTACGGCCTTCTGAATTACGAAAGAATTTATGAGACCCTTTTTGTCTGATTTCTTTAAATCCACGTTTTTTAAGAATTTTGATTAATTTGTCTGGAACAATAGGGTTAAGTTTCTTCAAAGGAAACCTCCACTTTTTGAAATCCTATGAATTTAATTGTCTTATTTATCCGATCTTTATCAACTTCAAGATATAATTCAATTGCTTCAATAATTCTTTTATTTAATTCATCTAAAGATTTTGCTTGTGTATGACAACCAGGCAGTTCAGGGACGCTGCCAATGTAGTATCCATCCTCATCCTGTTCTATGACAATATTAAATTCTTTTCTCATTAGGTTCCCTTCTATTTAATATTAAAACTAAAAACTAATCTTATTTAATGATCTAATAGTAATATAACTTAATATGGTTACTTATTAATTTCAGGTATTTGTTAGTTGAATCCTTATTAAGTAAAATAGAATAAAATAATCTTGCTTAAACTTATTAACCAAAACTAAGATTTTTAATAAAAGATTTCATACTATTGATAATTTGTTTATAATGGGTAATTTTTTATTGTTTGCTTTGTTATTTAGATAAAAGTTTGTTTAAGTAAATATCAATTACAATCATTCATTAAGTTAACGCTTAAATTAAGAAGATTGAGGAAAATAACTGAAAATGATTTTGAGTTTCCCAAATATGGGTCCTAACTGGGTAGCATTTAAGACACTCTTCGAACAACTAGATCCATCGATAAAAGTTGTGATTCCAGACCCAACAAACCGAGAAGCAATCAAGGTTGGAGTAAAATACAGCCCAGAATTCGTTTGTTTCCCATTTAAAGCAACTTTAGGAGATTTTGTGAATGCAATTAAAAAGGGTGCAGACACTTTAG
>CAYNEU010000087.1:0-10120 GCA_964396275.1 uncultured archaeon
TTTAATCCTAATCTTCTGACATCTTCACCGCTGAAAGAAACTTCTTATAGAACGTAACTTTTATTAGTCTGATAATGCCAAAACTTCAGAGATATGAACAAAAAATCCGTAAATACAAAGAAAAATTAAAAAACTTAATTACACGGATAGGAATTTCTTACCCTAAAGAATTTGAATTAATAGATGAAGTATCAGAAAAGTTAATATTACCATGTCAATTAGGAATTCTTTTTTTTGGAGATTTTGATATCATTAACTTTGAAAAAATTAAAAATCATTTAAATCAAGTATTTGATTCTTTCTTTTTTGATATTAGAAATTTGGGTGAATATAATTTTACTAGTGAGATTTTTTCTAAAGGTGTGAAAAAGGAATACAAAGAAATGAAAAAGTCTTCTAATAAAATTAGAATACATCCGACAAATAAATTCTATCAAATTTTAATTGATGAACGAATTAAAAAGAATCTTGGAATGATAATTGCAATTACTAATCTTCCGATATATTCAAGCAACGATAATAATATTTTATTTTTATATGGAGAAGCTCATTTAAAACATCGTTGTGCAGTAATCTCCTCATTTGAATTAAAAGAAAATTATTATAATACGCCAGAAAATCATTCAGTTTTTGAAAAACGAGTTTTTAAAGAAATTTGCCATGAAGTTGGCCATTTAATCTTAGGTCCTGATCATTGTCACGATAATTTGTGCGTTATGCGATTCTCGAATGAAATAATTGAAATTGATAAAAAATCTAGTAGATTATGCTATAAATGTAATATGAAACTTAATGAAATTAGAAAAAATTGCAATTTTTAAGTTTTATAAATTCTTAAAAAGAGATAATAGGTAATTTGTGGATAAACTCCTTAACTAATTCTACTCGCTCCTTTCTCTCTTGCTTATAATATCTAAGAGGATAAAGTTCATTAATTACAAATTTGTATATTTCTATCCAAGTTTTAGCAACTTTACTAATTTGGTAGTTTCTAGCAATTAATTTCGCATTTTTGCCCATTTCTGCTCGTAAATCATCATTTTTGAATAGATCCACAACCTTATCTTTGAAATCATCAAGATTATTAGCGAGATACCCGGTTTTACCATGTTGAATAACATTTGAAATTCCTGTTGCGTTAGCTCCTACACAAGGAGTACCCTGTGCCATTGCTTCGATTAATACTAAACCTTCTGCTTCGATCCATGACCAAAGACAAGATAAATCAGCAGTGTTATACAATTTTAATAGATCTGTAAAGGGTACATGACCTAGGTAAGAAACATTATCTCTGTAATGCTTCTTATTAATTAATTTCTTAACTTGGGAGCTTGATGGTCCATCACTTCCTACCAGTACTAAGTGTGAATCTGGTACTTCTTTTTGGATTCTTTTGAACGTTTTAATTATACTTAATTGGTTTTTTTCAGGAGATAGCCTTGAGGCATATAAAAGAATCTTTTTACTATCCAAATTGTACTTATCTCGTATTCCGTTTTCTTTTACGTCTGTAAAATATAAATCAGAGATTCCATTGGTCAAACAAACAATAGGTTCTTTAAATCTTTGATCTCTAAGTAAATCTTTTTTCGATTTCGTTGGAACCGAAACAAGATCATATTTATCAAGAATATGTCTTTCATATCGCCAAACCCAATCCATTCTCGAAAGTAATTTTCCAAGAACAGGAATATACTCGGCTGTATAAAATGATAGTGGGGAATTATGTGTACCTACCATTGGAATGCCCAAATATTTAGCCCAATTAATTGCTAAGGATCCAAAACTCGCATGTGTATGAATATGAGCAATATCTAGATAATCATGAGAACAGAAAAAGTATTTATGTAGAGGAAAACTGAGTACAAAGCCAGTTTTAGGAGCTATCTTTGCACCAAAAAAGTTATGGAGGTGGAGATTTTGAGGTTTGGTCTTAGGGGGTTCAATACCGGGTGCAAATACATGTACATTATGTCCAGTATATTTAGCAATTGCTTCAGCAAGATTTCTACAAGCAATTGCAGTTCCATTAACTTGTGAATACATAGAAGTGAAAAATCCGATATCCAGTTTTTGTTTAACCATATTGCATCAAAGAAAAATGCTTTAAGTTTCTAGAGAAGTCCCTAAGAATAAAAAACATGATTTTTATTTAATAATTTAATTAAACACATGTTTATATAAAAAGATATAATATTTAATAAAAAAAATTCGATTTTTTAATAAGAAAATAAAGCTTCAAATTAAAGTTAATTGATACAACTTAGGAAATGGTTAATTAGATGATTAGATAAGTCAATTATTTATGAAAATTTTAATGAATAAAGGTTTCCTCACAAAAAATATATTAAAATAATTTTGACAATAAAAATTTTTTATTCGAATTTTTTCATTGTAAACTAGCTTTTTACATAATATTTCATTAAGATATCTGAATATATTCCTTAAATAATCAGTTATGGAAATTTTACCTGCAAATTCAATAAAATCATGATAATCTGATTCAAATTTAGTAGATGTACTTAAAATCCCGCTTTAAATTGATTTTTATTCTTATATAACATCTTTAATTTGATTCATGATTATTAATTAAACAACTTTTAAATTTTAAATAATATATTTAATGTAAAAGCCTTTATGAAATCATACTTGGATATGAATTTAAAAATAAAAACAATAAAATTTTTTTGGCTAGCACAATAACTCATAGTTATGGACTCAATTGAGGAAAAAAAAATTATTAATGAAATTATGATTCAAAGAAGATTATCATATTCTATTGAGGTTTTAGAAGTCCAAGGGGATAAATATACGGTACGTAATAATTTTGGTTCTACAATTACTTATGTGAAAAAAGGAGAGAATTATTTCACAGAAGCAGAGTTAGAATAGAAGTCTAAAAATTACTTACTTCTAAAAGTCTTTTATCTTTTAATTAATAAAAAAATAGGTTACATTAAATATTAGATAAAAATTTAAGAGAATAATTTTATAAATAAATTAATATCATTAATAAAATATTATAAAATAACCAGTTGATAAAATATTCGCCGAAGAAGGATAGGATCTGACAGTACAGAGAGTAAATTCATTGAAAAGTTTCGAGCGGTCCTTGATGATCATACATCACTTTCAATCTACAATAAAAAAAAGCGATCATTTTGTATTATTCGAAAAGATTTAGCAAAATCATACGAGATTGAAGTTGATGCTTCAGAAGCTCCAGTTTTAAATAAAATGCTAAATGATCCCGAACCTTATGAAAGTTCGATGGCTGATTTGAAAATATTAGAGGAAGAAATATTTCCAATAAATCAAGCTTTTCAGAAAGTATTTGGAATAGATAAAGAACTTAAATTGAATTCAATTAAGTTGGCAATTGGTAGTAATTATAATGATTATGTAACAATTGGAGAAAATGATTTGATTAAATTTGAAGTTAAACCGACACTGAGTGGTTTAATGAGATTCATAAAAGAAAATAAAGAAAGTATTTTAGGATTTTTAGATTGTGAATACATAAGTGAAGAGGGAAATGTTATATATCTCAGTTGTGGGAAAAAAAATTTATCCGATAATATTTCTTCAATTAAAGTGTTAATCCTTGCATCTATGCAACAAAGAGGATTTTTTCTTCAACAAGAACATAAATATTATGGGCTTCAACTTTATTTAATCATAGAATCCAGAAAACCGAATGATATTAAATTACTTGAGTTATTAAGAGAATTAGATATTGATTGGGAATTAGTGTATTTTAGAAGAAAACTTGCAATCCATGATTGGACAGAGATAGAGTGTGAGAGAAACTCAGAGAATCTTAAAAGTTATCTTCGTGCAAAATTTGAAACCTTAAATTATTTTGACGTAAATAATATTATACGATTAGTAGTAAAAAATCAATTACCTTTTAAAGTTGCTCAAAAAATGGCTTCTTTGTTATATATGATGAAAAATCAGCGATCTACTCAATTTCAGGATAGAAGGTTTCAAGAGAGTTCGTATCAAGAAGATCAAATTCAACAGGACGAGTATTCAATTACTATTAAAAAAGCAGAAGTCGCTGCTGCGGCTAAACTCGCTTGTGCATACTTGGGAATCCAGAAAAAGATAAAGTATGATCGAGATATATCTGATGCAGAGATTCTTAAATATGAAACAGAATTAACAAACATGTAATTTCCCCTTTTTATTTTTAATTTAAAAAAAAATCATAAGACTTTAAATAGGTTAAAATATTCATTGTTTATTCGGTTAACCCATAAGATTGTTTTAATAACTCATGATTTACACTTCCAACTGTTATATTTTTTCCTGTTTTAATGTTATTTACTGTATAAATTGCTGGAGCAAATAATCCCGGATCAATCTCATAAAAATTGTAATTTGCAGCTTTAAATGTCTCTATAAAGGGTTTTCCATAACTAGACGATGTATTAGCTGGTGCTTTTTTAAGAAGTTCAAAGATTTCTTCTTCTTTTTCTTTCTCAACATTTATGGTATAATAAGTTAAACCCGCAGCACTTATTGAATCGTTTGTACGTCCCATTGCTCCAAGATCATCTTTTGCAATGGGAGCAATCGTTGAAGTACCAAAACCATCACATATCTTATCAATTGGAAATTCTATTTCATGTAATTTATGGATTCCTGTTTCCACTATTCTAGCGGCTACTTGAATAGAGCCCGTCAAACTTGCAGTTGGAGCGCATATCGCATAAGTATTATTTGGATCAATACCACATTTATTAGCTACAATATCCATAACTTCTTCATTTGGCAATTTTGGAGTTTCAAAAACAATAATAGCGCAATTCGAATCGTCAGTATAATCTAATTCTTCAAATATTTTTTCTACTTGACTTTTTGAACGAGCAGGTCCAGATCCTAAGGATTGAAATAAAACTTTTTTTTTCAATTCTCCATCTTTTTCAACTTCTTTTTTCAATTTAACATTCCAACCCGCTAGTTGAGAAGCCATACACGAGATAATTGGTTCTGAAGTAAAAACGTTGACACTTGGTATGTAATGTCCATCAAGATTATAAGAAGAAAATTCAACTGTCCCTAAACCACCCATGCAAATTTCACCTACAAGTTTTCCTCCACCCCAAGATGCTTTACTCATATCAAGAATAGTAGAACCATTTTCTAATTTATGTATCTTTGCTTTATAGTATTCCTTATTGTGTATGATATTTTCAGTGATATTTTTAGCCAATTCATTAATTTTTACGTGATGCACTTATTTTCACCTTATTAAATTTACTTTTTTTAATTGAGTATTTATTATTAATTTGATAATTTAATTTAATATAATATTTATTTTGCATTTATGATTATCTACTTCAATATATGATGAATGACTCGAAAAACAAAATAGAAAAGTTTATTGAAGCCATAAAGATTGTAAAGGATAACTTTCTTGAAAGTTTGAAAGAAATGAACTCATCAATTCATATATATACACATTTAGACGCTGATGGACTGAGTTCAGGTGCAATTCTAGGTAAATCTTTATTTAGAGAAAATATTCCCTTTCAAATTACCGTTTTACGTCAATTAGAGAAGGAAGAAATTAAAAAAATCTCTGATAATGCTAAAGAATTTAAAAATTTCTTAATTTTTACTGATTTTGGAAGTGGTCAGTACCTAGAACTTCAAAAACAACTAATTTTGAAAGAAAATTTTAATACTTTTATTATATTAGATCATCATCTACCTCAGAATATATCATCTAAGGAAGATATTGATTTAATTAGAGAAGTCCATAAAAATTCATATCAATGGCACCTAAATCCTTATTTTTTTGGATATGATGGAAGTTTAGAGATATCTGGAGCTGGTTTAAGCTACTTTTTTGCGAAGGCTTTAAATGAAAACAATATAGATATGTCACCTATTGCCCTTGTAGGAGCAATCGGTGATATTCAAAATCAAGGTCCAAACAAATCATTTTTTGGTATAAATTCAATAATTTTAGAAGATGCCAAGAATCTTGGACTTATTGAAATAATAAATGATTTAAATTTTTCTTCGTTAAAACCTTTAAATGAAGCAATTGCTTATTCTAAAGAGATAAATCTGCCTGGATTAACTGGTGATGTCAATAGAACTCTTATATTTTTACAAACTTTAGGGATATTGATGGAAAATTCAAAGGGTGATATAAGAACCCTGAATGAACTTAATAAGGATGAAAAACAAAAGATTTCTACAGCAATAATTGAATATGCCTCAGTAAAACTTGATATTGACCCCAGTAAAATTGTAGAAAAATTAATAGTAAATAGATATTTACTGAAAAATGAGGTTGTTGGTTCAGAATTCTATGATATATCCGAATTTTCTAATCTTTTAAATGCTTGTGGACGAACAAATAGTGCTTCATTAGGAATCGCCATAGCAATGGGAGATAGAAAAATAGCATATCAGAAATCTCAAGCAGTACTGTTAGATTATAAGAACTTGTTAATGAAGAGTCTTGGATGGTTAAAAGAAAATCAAAAAATTCAACAAAAGGAATATATTCAATATTTTTTCGGAGAGGATAGTATCCCTGAAAAAATTATTGGTACTATTGCTTCAATGCTAGTTTTTGAAAATAGTGAAGGGTTTGATAAATCGAAACCCATATTTGGTTTAGCAAAAAGAGAAGATGAGAATGTTTATAAAGTTTCTGGAAGAGCACATAAATACATTGTAAACAAAGGTGTAAATCTCTCACATGTAATTAGAGAAGCGTGTGAAAAATCAAATTTAGATGTATTAGGTGGTGGTCATCCCCCGGCAGCGGGAACCAAAATCCCTATTGATAAAGCAGAAACATTTCTTGAAAATTGCAATATTGCAGTGCGAAATCAATTACAATATAAATAGTCTCGTACATCAAAAAAATTTAATTTAGATCTGATAGATCTCTCCCGTTTCGGGAGCCACTGAATTGTATTCTTTTTTAACTAATTCACTTGCTAAGCTAGTTGTTGATTTATTATCTCCATGAACACAAAAAATATCCTTATTTGAATCTCTTAGAAAATTTAATTTTTCTATATAATTTTGAAGGTGGATATTATCAGCATGACTCGAAAAATCAAAATAATCATAATCACATTGCGCTACGATGCTCAAATCTGTAAAATTTTTGTTTTTTCTTCTCGATTCTTTATATTCGAAAATTCCCTCCTCTAATAAATTTCTCCCTGGTGTTCCTTCCACTTGATATCCTACTAAATAAATTGCTGATAAAGGATCTGATAATATTGTTTGGATGTAATCAATTGCAGCACCTCCCTTAAGCATACCAGAAGGAGAAATTATTACACTACTGAGGTTTTTTATTTTTGTTCTAGTTTTAGGTCTAGTTACAAATTGAGTTTTCTTCAATGCTTTCCTAAATAACTTCATATCTTTTATATAATCTGGATATTCTAAAAATAAAGTAGATATTTTTCTTGCTAGACCATCAAGAAAGATTTTTCCAGAGTAATTATACTTCTCTAAAATTAATAAAGCTTCTTGAGACCTTGCTAATCCGAAAGCTGGTATTAGGACACTACCTCCATTATCAGTGATTTTAATGACTTTTTCTACCAATTTTTTCTCAAGTTTTTCTCTTGGGGGATGTTCTTTGAGAGCATATGTAGACTCAATGATTAAAGCATCAATCTCAGGAATATCTTCAGAGTTAGCAGGATATACCAAATTAGTATTTTGTGTATTGATATCACCTGAATATAAAATTGTTTTATTGTCTACATCGAGTAAAATTGATACACTTCCGGGAATGTGCCCTGCATCTAGAAATGTTATATAGAAATTATCAGAAATCTTTTGTCGAGTTCCATTTTTAAGGAAATATGAATTTTGTTTTAAGTAATCTAATTCTCTATATCCAAAAGGATAAGGATAATTTGATATTTTTATCATATCTCTTATCAGAATTTCAGCTAATGCTAGAGAAATAGAATTTGTAAAGAATGGGATCTTATTATTCTTATATAATAAAGGTAAAGCACCAGAATGATCAATGTGGCTATGAGTCAATGCAATTGCTTTCAGATTTTTAATATTTGTATTAAAAGGGAATCTCTCTTCTCCTCTGAATCGAATCCCATAATCCAACATACATTTTGCACCGTTTTGGGATTCTATTAATATAGCACTTCGTCCAACTTCTCTACATCCACCGAGAAAAGAAATAGTAACCATTTTTAAATGTCTCTAAAAATATTTTTGTACTTTAAAACACTTACTATATAGTGTATACAATTAGAAAGATAATAATTTTATCAAATTTAATTAAAAAAGAGTAAAAAAACTCAAGAAGTAAGACTTTTTTACATTTTTTTCAATTCTTTTATCCATTAAAAAAGAAGAGATTAATAAGAAATAGAAACGTTATTTGATTTTTTTTATAGAATTAGTCAATAAAGCGATAACATTATTAACATTTTTACCAAATATTTCGAGTATCTCTTTCCATGTTACGGGAGCTTCATCGTCTTTCCAGCAGTCATAATCTGTAGACATAGCAACAGCAGCATAAGGGATACCAGCTTCATTTGCCAAAATTGTCTCAGACGCGATGCTCATATTAATAACATCTGCGCCCCATAATCTAAACATCTCTGATTCGGCTCTTGTTGAAAATCTTGGACCTTCAATAGTAACAACAGTTCCTTTTTTATGATGTTTAAGATTAAGATCTCTTGCTGTTTCAATAAGGATATTTCTTAACTCTTCTGAGTAAGGGAAAGCCATTGGAGTGTGTTTCATATCTCCAGGAGCAAATTCTTCAAAAAAAGATACTTTCCTAAGCCTAGTGAAATCAATAAATTGATCAAGAATAACAAAATCACCTCGTCCAATTTGTTCTCTCAGACTTCCGCAAGCTGTTGTTGCCAGTATATGAGTGCAGCCTTGATCTTTTAGTGCTTGTATATTAGCTCTATAATTTACTTGCGTTGGTGGAATAGTATGCTCTCTTCCATGTCTAGCTATAAGAACCACATCAACATCACTAATTTTCCCCAATTTCAGTGAAGAAGTTGGTTTTCCATAGGGTGTATTAACTTCAATATTCCTAACATCCTTTAGAATGTCTGGATTGTCTAATCCTGAACCACCAATTATTCCTATTTTTACCATTATTTTCACTATTTAGAGTTTTTAAATTATAATATTTAAAATTTTATAAATTATTTTTTATAAAAAATTACATTTTGATGATAGAGATTTCTTTTCTCCAGCAGTAAATTCTAAAAGGGTATAACAATATATGAATTACTGTAAAATTTATTTCTAAACCTTAATTTACTTCTTCATGCAAAAAACTAAAGTACTTGTTCTTGGATCATTAGCTTTCGATTATATAATGGGTTTCAAAGAGAATTTTATTAACGCTGTATCAATTGATCATGATAAAGAGGAATATCAAAGTACTGTGACCGCGGATAGTCGATATCAATTTTTTGGAGGAACGGCCGGTAATATTGCTTACAACCTAGGATTATTAAATTTAGCAAAAGTATCGTTATTTGGTTCAGTAGGAATTGATTTTGAGAGATTAGGATATAAGGATCATATAAACCAATTTAAAAATGTAGATTTACTTGTTGATGTGCATGATGATCTATTCACGGCAGCTTGTTATATTGTGAATGATATTAAATCCAATCAAATGATTATTTTTCATGGTGGTGCTTTAGACAAATGTAAGGACATTAATTTAAAGGAAAAGATTACAAATCCGGAGGATTTTATTTACGCAATAAACTCAACCCAAAGTGTAGAAGCTATGACAAATTTTGCTAATCAATTAAGTGATTTAAAGATACCATCGATATTTGATCCTGGTCAAGTTACACCACTTTTCCAAAAAGAAAGTTTAATCCAGATAATTAAAAAGTCAGAAATTTTAATTGGTAATACTTATGAGGTAACAAAAATTAAAGAGAAATCTGAATTAACTGAAGAAACAATACTTGAACATGTTAAAGCTATTATTAAAACAATGGGTCCTGAAGGGTCTGAATTAATCTACAAAGATAAGAAAGATAAAATTTTTAGAATTCACATCCCTATAGCACTTCCAAAGAAGGTTGAAGATACTACTGGG
>CAYNEU010000088.1:0-1805 GCA_964396275.1 uncultured archaeon
TTCTCCATTTAGTAATCCGATCCGAGAGATTAGGTAATTGCCATCTTGGTCACATATGTATACTCCTTTTATAACTTTTCCGGTGTAAGGTTCTTTAAAGCCTAAGGAAAGCTCTTCTGGCAACTGGGAGCTAACTAGATCAACTCTCATTATTCCGTTATTTCCTTCATCATCGTGCACAAAAATAAATGGAGCATTTTGCTTTAAAAAGTATTCAAAATCTATATCTTCTGCATGTTTAACTTGGTGTATATCATCTACCTCATTATCCCAAATGAAGAAACCTGAGCTTTTAGAAGGAAGTTTTGATTTATCTAAATATATTGAATTACCATTAGAATCTAATGCTGGTAAATGGCATTGAAGGTCTTCTTCCCATACTATCTTAACACCATTTTCAGTATCTAATAAAATATCATCTAAATTATCTGAAAATATTTGAGCAACCTCACTAAATAATTGAGAATCAACATTAGATTCGAAAATACTATCGAAAATTTCTTGAACTTCAGAATGAACTTCAGAATGAACGTATCAGTTAAATGAAGAAATAAGAGCACTGGAGAACCTTAACGCCTTAGTCTTTGAGATTAATGCTCAGATTGAAAAAAGCTATTACCCAAGACTTCACAATATTCACAAAAATAAAAGAGTGTGAAATAAAAATATGGAAACTAAAAGTGTGGAAACCTTAGTGTTTGAGAATCGAGCATGGGAAAAAGCCGAATACCCTCGCCTTCACATGAAAGACCCCGAAAGATTCAAGATCACCGAAATTCAGAACTCTAAGCCAATCGAGAAAGAAGTTCATTTAGCAATTGGATACCATCATGGAGAGAGTCAGCGACTTCATGCAAACAAATGGTATTTAGACATTGAAACCTATGAATATAAAAATTGTTATGGTGAAACCAAGATTTTTAGCTCCCTTAAAGACATTAAGGAATATATCCAAGAAAAGTTTAGCAAAATCGCCATTTTTCCAGAACGCTGGAATTAAACCCCTAAATTTAATTTTTTTATTTGTTGAGAAAAAATAAACGAGTGTGATATAAAAGAATGAGTGAGAATGAAAGCCAATATCAAGAATTAATAGACAATAACAGAATTTTAGTCGATTATATTAGGGAACACAATTTAAAGGATAAGGAGATTAAGCAATTAATAGAAGATTCTAACAAATTTCTTCTAAAAATCCTCACTGACAAAGACCTTTACGATGCAGTTATGGTTGAGATGTACCATTATTTAAAGAATTTAGATGAGGGATTAAAAAATGAGGTTTGAAGGTCGCTGGGAAAATAATAAAAATCAGTGTTGTAGTGCCGATACAATCAAGGGAGTAGTTAGCTGTATATGTGCCATGACTTCGGGAGAGGGGAATATCTACATCTATCAAATTCTCTCCAACCAAGCCCCTCAATTTCTCAAAATTATTAAAATTACAAATTAAAATAAAGGAAGTGAGCAAAATGAATGACAAAAACTTAAAATTTAGTATTGTCCGTTTTCCCGAATTAAAAGAATTTTGGAATAAAGTAAATTTTCTATGCGATCAACTCATTGATGAATTTCAGAAGACAAATACATTTCAAGCCATCGAACTATTAGAATGGATCAAAAATTCAGATTTAGAATACAAAAGGGAGATTCGGAGATTTAACGAGTTAATCAGAATTGTGGATTCAATGAACACTTCAAGATCTCATTTGCTAAAGATTAAGAAGTTAGTTATAGAATTAAATAACCATATTTTTAGTGTTTTTGAATTGAAAATTAGCTAAATAATAAAAAGATGTGATAAA
>CAYNEU010000089.1:0-7163 GCA_964396275.1 uncultured archaeon
GATTCGTTGATCGGAACCGATCTAAATGTTTCAAGTGGAGGAATTGCTTCAATTCAATGGTTAGGACTTTCAGGAAAGACATACTATGAGTGGTATGCGATTGCCGATGATGGTATATATTCCACTCAATCTGCAACTTGGTCATTTACTACCATTAACACTGCTCCCACTGCTCCAATTGATCCCTTTCCCACTAATGGTACCATCGATGTATCTATTAATCCTACATTAAGAGTGAATGTATCCGATCCGGATGGAGATATAGTGAATGTGTCGTTTTATAATGCTTCAGATGATTCGTTGATCGGAACCGATACAGGGATCTCAAGCGGAGGAACTGCCTCTATTAACTGGGTTGTGCTATCCGAAGGTACTTCTTATCAATGGTATGCGATTGTTGATGATGGTCAAGATTCTACTCAATCATCAACATGGTCATTTACAACTCTTCAAGATACACCCATTTGGGTTGAAGAACCAACTGACCAAACAATCGACTATGGTAATGATTTTAATTATGATTTAAACGCATATGACATATCTGGCATCTCTGATTGGTGGATTAATGATACTATTAATTTTATGATTGATACTAATGGCTTGATAACTAATCGTGTTTCAATGTCTTTGGGTGTTTATTGGTTAGAAGTACGGGCATATGATGCATACGGTCGATATTGCAGTAATAATTTTAAGGTTGTCGTTGAAGGTTATGACGATAGTGGAGATAATGCAATCCCAGGATATTATATATGGATTATACTAAGTACTATCACATTAGTATCGATAATATTAATTAGCAAAAGAATCAAACGATATGCGTTTTAATTGAGTTTAATAACTAAAACCAATAATAAAACCAAAAATTTTTTTAAAGTAATACTAATATGATTTTTTTTTAATTTTTACTTTCAATTGTTCTATTCCTTATTTTTTTGACTTCAATCTTTTTGATTAAAATTATTGATATTCTCCCAATTTGTGCTTTTAAGGAAGCTTTTATACTATATTTTTTATAAATAAATCTAATTAGTAAAGTTAACAAAATAAATGTTCCTATTACGGCAAACCAGATGGTAAATGCATTTAATCGATCTAAAAATATAAAGTATATGATATTATGTGAAAAATATATTGTTAGGGAATAATAGGAGTAGAAATAGAAAAATCTATAGCTTTTTTTTACTTTAATAACTTCGAATTCTTCAATAATTAATAATATTGAAAATGAAGTTACTAATACGCCTAATGAATAAGCCATTGATGAAAGTGTTCCATGGGTCAAAAAATCAGGAAAATAAAATAGAACTCCAAATATTATTAGGATTGGCCCCATTATTAATGAAGGAAGCCACAATTTATTTTTGAATACTACTCTTCTCTCTTTTTTATCATTTTTGAGAGACATTTCAAATATAATATCGCCTATTACAGTCCCTATTATAAAAAAGCTGATATAATTTAAAATGGGATGTAAACCTACTTCATTATATAAAATAAAAAATGTTATTCCAAATATATTAAATTGTGCTTCATAGGACAACAGGAATGAAAGGATAAAATAATTAGCGATCCAAATAATAACAGCAAATACTAATCTAATCGATTTTGAAGTTTTTAAAAGTGGATATGCCAACAGTAATGAAGCTGCTATAGTAAGTGGTATATACCATTTCCAAATATTTGAAGGATCTAAGGTTCCTATTGCAGTAGCACTATTATAAATTATAGCTACAATTAAAATAAGTAAAGCACGAATTAAATATTCATTTCTAGCTATCCGTTTATTAATATCATCAGAATTTTCAGCTTTAGAAAGTCTACTCCTGAAAAATATTACCGCACTTAATCCTGAAACAAATAAAAACCCACCCGCTGCAATATCGCCAAAAATTGAATGAAAAGTTAAAGTTAGCCGAAAATCCTTAGGTATAACCCACCAAGAGAGCATATGGGCAAAAACCATCATAAAGATGCACCACCCGCGAATTGTATCTATACTCTTTATTCTCTTCATTTTATAATCCTAAAACATCGTTTACACTTAGATTGAAAATATTTTTAAACTAAATATATTAGCAATTTTCATGTAATATTATAATTTAGAAATACAACGAAATTAAATACTTTTAGGAGTACTTGAGATAATAACGAATTCCATCTAATATTTTCAATATATCAAAAAGAAAAAGTCTAAATAGCTATATATTAAACTATTAAAAAAGAGAATAAAATAAAAATGTCAAAGTTAAAATATATTATTCATAAGTCAAAAGTGGACAAGCAACCTTTCCACTGGTTTTAAAATCTTCAAGATCCTCTTTTGTTATTATTTTTCCTTGCATTTCACAAGTAGAACAGTTCCACTCGTATGTTTTTCGATCATCACTATCAACTATAACTCCCGTGTTAAAGTTATGTTTGACTCCGCACGAAAATTTTCGCAACTTTTTTTCATCACCTTTTTTTTTAGAACCAATCTATATTGAACGATTTTTCAGATTAAATAAAAAGTCTGAACGATATGGCAATTATTTTATTGTTTATATTATTAATAATAATATCCATTTTATCTATTTAAACCTTCCCCTTATTTTCCCATTTAACTAAGATATAAGAGCTAAAATTAAAACCGACGAAAATCAAATTCTTATCTATAAAAATGAACAAATCTCCAAGAAATCTTTATCTGAATGAATGATTTTCAGAATTCAATTTTTATAAATATAAATCTTTGGTTTTAAAAAAGAAAATGTTCAGAATTTTAACGTTTGAAAATGTTAACCTTCGACAGAATCGGGAAGACTGGATCCGTTTAGAACCTCTTACTCCTTTTAGGTCGTATCCTAAGAAAATTAAACGATTTTAAAAATAAAAAAAAATAAATTATCTATAAGTATAGACAATCAATAATCCATCTTCAACTCTATCTGATCCAACTTCAGCTACAGCTGTAGCTTGGACTTTAAGTTCATAAATTCCTGCAGCTAGACCTTCGATGATAAAATGTGTCGTTATGCTCATAGCAACACTAATCCCCACACTTGAGTCAATAATGAAAAATCTTTCAGATCCTGGTATTAAAACGTTATCCCTCATTATTCTTACTCCTCCTGTGAGCCATCCACTACCACCAGTAGGACCATTTGAAATCTGAGCATTGAACATAACATAAACAGTTTCTCCTGCATTCACTGTTATGGTAACATCCATGTCCGTCATGTCGCTATAACTACTTCCAGTATAAAAAGCACCTGCTTGTTCAACAGTCCATATTTGAGTAATCTCAGAGCTTCCAGAAGCCTGTTGTATAATTGTATTTGGTAAAAAAAATACTGAATAAATGCCAAAGCCAATACCTCCAATGCCAATTATCAACGCGATAATTGCCAATCCGCTACCTTTTCCCATATTTTTTCACAACATTGTCAAGATTTTAATAAATTTTGAATTGTATTACATTATAAACGTAAAAAACGTTTAAAACTCTTTCTTTTACCCTCTATTATCTCCATAAATCTATAAATATAAGTTGTAAAGTTTGTTTAACATTGACTAAACTACAATGAGACCGCTTCTAAGCTATACTTCCGAACTTTTATAGATAAGTTTAAATACAAGTATAAATAAATATTACATAATGAAACTAATTTTCAAAATATTATGTTTCAAGTTTCAAAATATCAAAATCTAACTATAATTAAAGTTTACATAAAAAAAATATAAAAATGGAGGATAAATAAAATGAGTAAACGTGATCCACCCTATAAAGGAACTATCTCTCGTAATTATGCGAAGAAACTGATTTTTAAAAATATTATTGGTTATCTTTTGTTTTATGCTTCTTGGATGGTCTTGACATTTTGGTTGTGGTACATTTACGAAGAAATGTTTCAATTTGAATGGCTCTTATGGATAATTATTTATTCAGTGGTGATCCCCTTTATAGTTGTATTAATAATTACAATCTGGTATTCTTATCGATTTGTAAGGATGTTTTCTTTTGAAGTATTAGAAAGTGATCTCGTAATTCAACATGGAGTTTTTAATAGAGTGAGAGCTACTATCCCACATAGCAGAATTCAAAACATAAATATAACTAATGGAGTCTTTGATAGAATGTTTAAAACTTATACCGTAAAAGTTGAGACTGCTGGTGCTAGCGGTGCAGCTGGTGGAGGCGGTGGTGGCCATATTCGTCCAGAAGGTTATATTCCAGGATTAATAGATCCCACTATCATCGAGGAAAAGATAAAAGAAAGATTAGCCAAATATTCTGCAATACCTAGTGGTTTAGAAGATAAAATTTTCAAACCGGAAGAATTAGCTTTCGATAACTTCATTAGTTATATTCTTTCGAAAATGCGAGAAGGTGAACATTTACAAACGACTATAAAAGAGAAGAGAGAAAATGCTAATATAACCGCTGCAGCTTTAGCTGAAAAAGTGGGTGTTCCATTACAAACCATAAATTACTTAGAAGAAGGACGATATAACCCAAGTTTAGCGTTAGCGTATAGAATTGCTGAAGTTTTAAAGTGTAAGGTTGAGGATCTTTTTAAATTAACTTAAAAATTCTTTTTTTTTAAATTATTTAATGTTAAAACTCAAGTATAACATAATTTTGGTGAGAAGCATCTGAAATTTGTAAAAAGAATTAAATCAAATGTTAGGGAATATAGAGAACAGCTTGGCTTAACTCAGCAAGAGTTAGCTGATAAAGTAGGTGTTTCCCGCCAGACAATTTATTACTTAGAGAAAGGGGATTATAACCCTTCTTTAACATTATCCTTTAAACTAACTGAAATTTTTCAAAAACCACTGGAAACTATTTTTTATCAAGAACCAATAATTAAAGAAATCTTAGAGGGTAAATCATTAGCAGACTTAAAAGAGGTTGCTGAAGCTGCTGGGATTAACTTCGAAAAACTAGCTTCTTTGAGTGAAATAGATGACGAAGAGCTAACCTCAAGCTTTACCGAAAGTATATTAGTAAAAATCGCGATGGGATTAGGAATGGAGTTTGTGGATCTATTCGAGAAGGAAGCTGGAAATTAAAAATTTATAAAAGTTAAACAAAATAAAATAAAATTAAAAAATTAGGATGTGTAAAAAATAATATGGAAAAATTGGCAATAATAACCAAAGATCTCACAAAAATCTTTGGAAATATTGTAGCTGTACGAGATTTAAATATTGAAATCAAATATGGTGCTACCTATGGTCTATTAGGGCCAAATGGTGCTGGTAAAACTACAACAGTCAGGATGTTAAATGGAATTATATCTCCCACAAGTGGTACTGCTTTAGTAGGAGGGTACAATATTCTCACCCAGACAAAGGATGTGAAGATGATTTGTGGATTTCTACCAGAATCACCGGGATTATACTCAAAATTAACTGCTAAAGAGTTCTTGGAATTCATTGGTGAGTTATATTATTTACCGAAGGCAACAATTTCAAATCGTATTGAAGAGCTTCTTGAAATATTTGATCTTGAAGGGCGAGAAAACGATTTGTTAGAGGGATATTCACGTGGTATGAAACAGAAGATTTGCCTTTGTGCAGCTTTAATTCAGGACCCCAAGATTATTTTTTTGGACGAACCTACGTCTAATCTGGATCCTGCAGCAGCGAGGATGGTTAAAGACCTTATTTCAGATTTAGCGAAGAAAGCAGATAAGACTATATTTATCTGTACACATCTTCTTGATGCAGCTGAAGAATTATGTGATAATATAGGAATAATAGATAAAGGAACTTTGAAATTACAAGGGAGCCCAAAAGAAATTATTGAATCTCAAAATGCAAAAGACTTAGAAGAGGCATATCTTAAAATCATGGGCGCAAAACGTATGGAAGATTTATTAGCTTGGCGTGAAAATGGTTCAACTGCTGAAGTTCCTAAAAAGAAAGAAAAAAAGAAAAGGAAGTGATCTAATATGGCTTTATGGATGAAAATTGCTAAGAATGAAATGAGGGTTAGAACCTCAAAATTTCGTAAAAATCGGTTAGCATTTTTCTTAATTTTATACTCTTTCCTGATCTTTTGGGCATTTTTTCTCTGTCCCTTGATTTTTGACCAATTTATGCCGACATTAGCGGGGTTGGAGGATCTTGCTCCAATTATAGT
Source organism: uncultured archaeon (assembly GCA_964396275.1). Taxonomy (GTDB): domain Archaea; phylum Asgardarchaeota; class Lokiarchaeia; order Sigyniarchaeales; family SOKP01; genus Loki-b32. The sequence goes on from CAYNEU010000089.1 coordinate 6,134, forward strand.
TCCTTCTATTGCGATGATTATTGAACAGTTGATGATGATATTCTTTATTATGATTATGATTTATCCTCTAAATAATATTTATCGTCAGACTGAGATAGGGTTTAAAGAAATCCTATTAGCATCCCCCATTACTGCAGGTGATATTTTTTTGGGAGAGTTTTCGGGAAAGATGCCGATACTTTTTTCATATGTATTTGCTCTTACACCTATACTCGTAAATATGTTAAATCCAATTTTTAACTTGACATTTTTACAAACTCTAGTAATTTACTTATGTGTATTTGGGCTTGTATTTCTAGCAACCTTAATTGGTACTATAATAATGAGTTGGATCGAACATAAGATTGCTCAGAGTGAAAAAGCACGAGATATCGCTAAAGCCTTATTGATCCTCCTTTCTATTGGAATGGTTGCACTTATCTACACTTTACAATTTGGTTTTCAATTCATCATGGAACATCCAGAACTGAAAAATTATCTTATGTGGTATCCACCTCTTTGGTTCTCTAATGTTATACTTTATACATTTGATGCCACTTTATTAAACTCCTATATCTTAAATATTTGGATCAGTTTAGCTCTTGTGATTCTTGTTCCTATATTGATCTTATATTTTTCCTATAAAGGAGCGAATAGATTTTACACGCTTGAGGGAGGAATTGAGAAGGTTAGCTCAACTATAGAAAATGAAAATGTCTTCTTCAAATTTAATAGACGCATTATGGGTTCAAAATGGGAGGGGTTAGTTATCACCCAATTAAAACAGTTTTTTCGCAAAAAAGAAAATATCTCTAAATTAATATATTTGGGTGGTATAACTTGCGTTTATGGAATAATTTTTTCATTTTCTGTAAAGGGAGCTGAAAACACTTTCATCTCAGGAGGATTTAATATACTGATGGTTATGTTCATGGGTGGACTACTCTATGGGATTATGCTTGGGAATTTCATCTTTGTAGGGAGTAAAGACTTATTGTGGGTGTATAAACGTAGTCCAAGAAATGTAAACAGTCTGGTCTATTCCTACATT
>CAYNEU010000090.1:0-5461 GCA_964396275.1 uncultured archaeon
GTATCTTCCCTAAGATTTATATTTTTTAATTTTTCATGATCATAACTTAGAACATTTGAGCCATTAGAAATTTCCAAATTGAGCTCAGTACGAATCCAATCAAATACCGGCATAAAGTTATAACACAAAACTCTTATACCAAGAGAGCCCATATTACGAATACTTTGGCAATAGTTATCTATAAATTCGTCACGAGTGGAACACCCAAGCTTAATATCTTCATGGACAGGAATACTTTCAATTACTGAAAATTTTAACCCTACAGTCTCAATTTTCTTTTTAAGTAATTTTAATTTTTCTGTAGGCCATACTTCACCTATTGGTACATCATATAATGCAGATACAATTCCATGCACTCTCGGGATCTGTTTTATATACTTCAAAGGTATTGGATCATTATCACCATACCAGCGGAATGTCATTTCCATTTTGATTCAACTCACGTAATTCAAATATTAGACACCTGAATATGCGGAAAATCCACCATCAACAGGAATTACCACCCCATTAACAAAACTAGAAGCCTTTTTATCAATTAACCATAAGAGTGTTCCGAGTAACTCTTCTGGTTTGCCAAAACGACCCATTGGAGTGTTATTAAGAATTTTTTTGGCTCGATCATTAAATGAACCATCTTTATTCGTTAGTAGTGTACGATTTTGTTCTGTTAAAAAAAAGCCCGGTGCTATAGCATTAACTCGTATGTTTACTTTAGACATATGTACCGCTAACCACTGAGTAAAGTTGCATACTGCTGCTTTTGCGGCACTGTATGCGGGGATTTTTGTTAAGGGGCGAATTGCATTCATTGATGCTATATTAATAATTACAGCATCTTGTTCGGATATCATTTTTTTAGCAAATACCTGAGTCGATAAAAACATACCAATAAAATTTAAATTGAAGATAAATTCAACACCTTCTTTTTCTAAATCAAAAAAAGTAATAATTTCCTTTTGTTTATTTGTTAAATCTTCCTTGGTTAGATATTCCTTTGATGTTGTAGCTTTTGGATGATTTCCCCCCGCACCATTTATCAATATACTCCAAGAGCCAAACTCTTTTGAAATAATCCTTTCAGCTTCCTGTAAACTTTCCATATCTAATACGTTTGCCTTAACTGCAATAGCAACACCTTGTTTTGCATTGATTTTATCTACTACTTTCTCAGCTGCGTCTTTATTAATATCCATAATAGCAACTTTTACACCACACTCTGCCAGAGCTTCTGAAAAACATCCACAAAGAACTCCAGCACCACCCGTTATTATAGCAACTTTACCCTCTAAATTGATTTTTAAAGGTAAATTCATACAATTCTCACGATTTTTTTATTAAATTTGAGTAATTTAAAGGAGTGAATAATAATTCTTAATTAAATATTGCATGTATTGTATTAGTCTTTTTCCATTAATTTATTAATTTCTTCTGGGAGTTCTCCTTTATTTTTCATACGATTCAACATGTCTTTTACTTCAGAGATTGTATTTCCATAAATATGGAGAGAATTACTAAAATCTAAATAATGCCCAATATCAACGCCTAATTGATCAGCAACGTATTTTTGGATTCTAATCATTCCATTTACATTAGCTTCCCATGCTCGGAATAAATCTCTACTCCTCCAAGTTGTCTGCATTATTAACTTTCCCTCTTTTATACGCATATAGATTCGTTGTAAACAAGGAGGATCCACATGATAGGGATCTACTAAAGGTCTCCATGTTATTGCTTGCGCTCGACGGCTATATGGTTTTTCTCTTAATTTCTGAATTATATATTCGATTTGATTGATTCTTGGAAAATCTAAAATCCCTATTGGTATTTTATCTATACCAATTTTATCTGAGATTTTTTTGTCTAATTCAAATTCTACACCATCTTTTAGCTTCCATATAACTGTATCTTCTGTAGATTTTATCTTTTCTGCTTTAATTAACTTCTGATGGTGTTTTATAAAATCATTATCCACGAATTCTAAATCATAATATCTATGAATTGTATCTTCAAGAGCAAATGGTGCATAATTGAAAATTCTATCATGATAGGAATATGGAAAACTCACACCAGAGTCATATAAAAAATGATCATTGACTCCTTCTAAAATCTCTTCAATATAACCGCTCTGTATAGATCCAATTAAATAAGTATCTGCCATACAACCATAGATTTCATAAGAATTTCCATACTTTGATTTAATTTTCAAAATTTTGTCCTTTCGCATAATAGGACTGCTAAATGGAGTATTGATTTCTATTAATACTGTAGCATCTTTAGATGGTGGATCTTCAGGTTTATCATATTCAGTTTTTATATCATCTCCATTGAATAATACTTGCCCCACAGCTGAAAGCCATGCGTCTCGAACATTATTTTTTGAAATGAAAAAAACTTTTGCCATTTTTGAGCACCACAAAAAAATTATTTCAATATCTTTTGATATAGATATTTACAATATACAATATTAGAATGTAATTGTTAAATTTTTAATAAACTTCTATTGACTATCATAAATTTTTAATTTTCCAAACTAAGTATATTTTAGTTCAAGAGTATTTTACAATTTCATAACATTTATAATGCCCAAATTTACATTATGTTAATATAAGAATATAATAAAATTTTATCAGAATTTATTTTAAAGAAACAATTACGAATTATAAACTAATTAACTAACAATTGGTTGAATTATTATGGGTGACGATAAGGAAAAAAAGAAAAAAAGTAAATTTGGAAAGAATTTGAAGAAAGGTTTTGCAAAAGGTTTAGGGAAAGTAGTGGGAGGAGTTACTGGCTCAGAAGCAGCAGGTAAAGGTGTTAAAAAGACTGTTAAATCTGGAAGCGTGAAGAAAGGGATTAAAAAGGGAGTTAAGGAAGCAAAAGAGGACGATTAATGCTATTCAAGAAATTAAAATTCTTAATAACTTTTTATTTTTTATTATAATTATATTTTTAATAATAAAATCATATTAAATTTATAGAAAATATAAATAAAAGAGTTTATATTTAAAAATGAAAGTAGATCTCGAATTTTCTCCACCTTTTAATGAAGTATCAAAAAATCTGTTCGAAACACTTGAACTTGATAAAGAATTGACTCTAGATGAATTAATAGATTTTTTTGGGCAAAAATATGGAAAGAAATTTATTGACTTAATCTGGGAAAATGGAGAGAAGGGAAAATTTAATAGACTTCTTTCTATTATTATTAATGGAATAAGTTATCGAGATGATAATTTTTTAGAAACTAAAATTAAAGACGGAGACCAGATTGTCTTTATATATATTTATTTTGGAGGGTAAATTTTCTTAATTCTAATTCACCATTTCTTACCTAAAAATATTTTAAAGCAAATATATTATCCACATTCCAAATCCAGTTAATATTGGATTCAAAATATTATCAGAAATATTCTTTGTAAAAGCATCTACTAATAAAAATAATAAAGTAGCAATCAAACCCATAAGAATAATTTTTTCAAAACTAACCGATAACCAAGGATGATAAAACATTGAAATTGAAAAAACTATTATAAAGGTGGCAAAACCACCAGCTATGAACCCTTCAACAGTTTTTTTAGAATTTGTTTTTAGACTGTGCTTCCCATATTTTTTACCTATTAGACATGCTACCGCATCAGCTCCAGTAGTTATTAAAGCGACTGATGCAAATATTGGAAAAGGTGCGAATATAAAAGGAACAAAAGATAGAACTAAGGGCGTAGATGCTACGAATGTGTGTAATTCACTTTGTTTCATATCCTGATACCAATGTTTAGCCCAATTAGGGAGCATGTAAAATCTATTTAAGCGTGCTAGATCTGCAACCTGGAACATTATAACAAAACCAAATCCTACAGTAATTATTAACCAGTATGAGAAACTATAATTATCAAGACCCCAATTTGCTAAGATTCCAAGACTATTGAGGACTGTGCCTAATGTCCAAAAGAAAAAAATTACAAAACAAGTAAAAAGATGCAGAAACTTTCTCCCTAATTCGCTTTTAAAATCATCAACCCATTTTTTGTTGAATTCCTCACAAAAGTTCCTATAATCTCTTTGAGCCATAATTTCAGGATTTTTTTTCGAAATCACAGTATTATAGATTAATGTAATAACCCAAACTGCCATCTCGATTGAGAGAAAGAGGGATGTAAAGAACCATAAATAATTCAATGAATTTTGACTCAAATTGGGTGAATGAAAACGATATATAAAAGGAAATGAAACTCCTGCTAATAAAAATAGAAATGCTATTAATAATTCATTAGCAAATAAATGATTTTCAACCTTAATTTTTCTATTTTTTAAAATATATATTAAAGTTAAAATAAAATATCCAATGAAGATTAGGCTTGTAGGTAAATAATACATATTGTTATCCTTTAAAGGTGAATAATTTAAAAATTTTTACAGCCTTAGACAAATTCGATTTCACTCCTAATTAAAACCACAATAAGATAAATGAATAATAATTAAAATTAAGAAAGTGTCTCAAGAATACATATGTTAAACTACAACCAATTGGAATTAGGAGATTATCTGACAGTTTAATGGGTTTGTTTGTGAAAATATCAAAAATTAAAAATGCTAGAGAAAAAATTGCACCCCAATAAATCCCGATAAAGAAAAAGCATATTATAAAGGTTGTAAACATTCCTGCTAATGATCCTTCCCATGTTTTTCTTTTATTCCACAGAATATTACTGGTTCCGAATCTTATACCAACTTGACTTGTAGCCAAATCACTAATGGAACTTATACCTAAAATAGTAAAAAATACCATTGGAGGACAAATAAAAGCAGCAAACATTTGACCAATTGCGAAATAAAGATATGTACCATAATTTTCCCTTTCCTCATCAGAAAGATATAATTTCGGGAAAATTGTAAAAGGAAATGAAAAAATGCGAGATTTACGCGCAAACTCATTAGCTAGCATAAATAAACTTAATATATAGAAAAAGAAAAAGAGGAGATAATAAAACCAGCCAAAGGAAAACATAATATCTCTTATTGAATCTGGCTCATTCAGAATTCTAAAATACACTGATAACATATTGTTTTCGGTAGGAATCATTCTACAAGACGACCCTGTGAAAAATATTACTAAATATAATCCAATATACCACACAACTAAAAGACCAATGAATATTAAAACGTGATTTAGCTTCCGAAAGGTATCTTTTTTAGCGTTGCTCCAAAGCTTACGTTTTTCTAATAATTTATAATTTAACTTCGAAAAATCTTTTTTTACTCTGTTTTTATTTATAGAGACTAACACTGTAGAAATTATCAATAATGTCATTACAAAAGCCAATGGAATCCCTAAAGCAAAAAGAAACAAAGGGACTATTATTGGTGGAAGCAATATATCTTGAATCATTAATATTAAAAATATAGCGATATGAATAAATACAAAAAATAGAGCACCAAATCCAAAAAGGTTATTTAAAAT
>CAYNEU010000091.1:0-3119 GCA_964396275.1 uncultured archaeon
TTGAATCGTTTTATATCTATTTTTAGCTTCCATTATCAACATATCTGAACTTGATATTTTTAAACTATATTTTTGAGTTTAATCATTTCATAAATTATATATATTTAAACCGTGAGGAAACCAAAGCTTTTCATATAAAAAGTATGGGATTTCTAATTTTTCGTATGAATTTAATGGAATTAAGAAATGTTTTGACCTTAATGTTAAAAAAAAGGAAATATTAAACTTTATTTTAGATTATTAAAAGCTTTATGCTGCAGTTTTAGATATTTCGTTCTTAATGAAGTATTTTTCGAAAAATTCTGCATTTTCTTGAAGGTCTTTTTTTGAGCATATCTTTCCATGTCCAGGAATATATATATCAAAGTCCTTTTCCATATATTCAATGAGAGTATCACAGAGTCGTTGAGGATTAGCAGGAGGATCAGCAGGAGCAGGATTAGTTCTAGTATACCAACTAGGATCAGGTTGCTCAAATAATAAATCTCCCATGAAAACAATTTTTTCTTTTTCGAAGTTTGCAATCATATCTCCTGATGTGTGAGCCTCTCCTATATGTACTATCTGAACTTGGTTTTTTGTTCCTTGGATTGTAAAAGAACTATCTGATATGAAATCTGGAGGTCTCAATGTAAAATGTTCCTCAAGAACTTCAGTATATGTTTTTATATCATTATTATATTCAAGAATCTTATCTGGTTCAGTTTCTTTTTTGACAATTTCTTTTGTTCTTATTAATTCTTGTTTGGCAATTCCTTTCCAGCGTTTAAGTGTATCGTTTAAATTTTTATAATATTCTGAAAATGCCTTAGAGCTAATAATGATTGGTATATTTAAAGGAAATTTACGATTACCAAATAAATGATCCATATGATAATGGCTGTTTATAACGAATGACGGATCTTTATTTGTAAATTGTTTAGATGCTTTTATCAGGTCAATTGTGGCAAATGGATCCATAATTGTATCAAAAATGACCAAATAGTTACCAAGATCAAAAAAACCAGCATTTGAAGAAGGTAATTTCTCTGCGGTTATAGCCGTATAAATTCCCGGACTTAGTTCATATAGATCAAAATAAATTGTTTTAAAATCCAATTTTTTAATATCCATATTATTCACCTTAAGCTAACTTAAATTAATGAATTTTGATAATTTATAGTTTAAACGATTGAACTTCAATGGAAGTTAAAATGTATAATGAACTTTAAAAAAATTAAATAAAAAAAAGAAAAGAATGATAATTTTTTAGATTAATCATTTTTTACAAAGGATATAATCAAAATTCCAAGACCCATTATGATACCAACAGCTATCATCGCCCAACCAAATGCATTATTGCCTATTATATCATAAGATAACATTACAGTGCCCCAAATAAATGGACCTAATGCGGAAGAAAGTTTTCCGCTTAATTTAGAAAATCCAAAAAATTGGCCAAATTTTTCTTTAGGGGCAAGTTCTACAACCATGATTCTTTGGGCTGTCCATGTTCCTCCTAAAGCGGGGCCTGCTACCACTCCCATGATAATACTAAGTATAAAGGGAAGATTTGCTCCAATTTCTATACCATCGGTTGAAAATATTAATAATATACCTATAGTTAAGGAAATTCCCCATAAAGCGCCTACAAGGTAAAAAGTTTTTTTTGCTCCATGTTTTTCACCAAACTTTCCAACAAAGTACGTGAAGGCAACAGCAGAAAATGTAGCAATAATAATAAAAAGGATAGCAAATAAAGTTCCCCCCGCAATAAGTAAACCATCAGTAACTATTGGTGTCATATAGAGAACAATAACATTAGCAATGTCAGCTACAAAAAAATAACCTATAATAAAGATGAACATTGATTTATGTTTTCTAATATCCTTGAATGTACTACCTAACTGCTTAAAAGTATTACTGATTAATGTTCCTATAGGAGGTCTTTTTCCTTTTTTCTGTTTTTCGCGTACATAAAGAAATGGAATAGCACAGATTAAAAATAATATCATTGGTATAACAAATGTAAACCAGAAACCTGTATAACCATATGCTAATGGGTCAGGTGAAGTAGGATCAGATACCATATCCCCTAATATTATAATTAAGGGATACATGATAAAAAGAGAAAGAATCGTACCAAAGTATCCCCAAGCAACTCCAAATCCAGCGACTTTTCCAATATCATCTCTTTTAGCAATAAATGGAAGCATAGCATCATAGAAGGTAAGACTAAATTGATAAGCAACATTTGCAATAACATAAAATAATATAACCGTAGAGAGATCGTGGAAAAATCCAAGTAGACTCGCAAAAAGAAGAATTATACCTGTTAAGCTTATAACAAAAGGTTTACGTTTTCCTACATTATCACTAAGCGCGCCTAAAATAGGTACACAAACAGCAACTCCTATTTGCATAATAAAACTAACTAAACCATAAAGAAAACTAACTTCGCCATAAGACATCCCATAATCTATTTGACCTATTACCAATATATAACGATTAATAATTAAACTCACAATTACCATAGAATAAATCGTGTTTGCGAGGTCATACATCGCCCAAAAGAACACATTTCGTCTTGAAGTGGTAGTTTCATATTCTATATCGTCATCACTGAGTATCTCAGAAGGAGTTTTTACATCGTTTTCTTCTTTTGACATATAATTCACTTTTAAATAGATTTAATTTATGAATATAAGTGAGATTTCATTTTCTTAAAAATTTTATGAATAGTTTATAAAATTTTGTCATTACTCTAATACAGAAAAGGAGAGATTATAGATATTAAAGAGAAGGAAATTTTACAATTGATTTAAAAATTTTAAATTCAACTTTTAACGTATTAGCAAACTCCTGCCTTAGAATTAATTTATAATCTGGATCTCTTTCTTTAAAAGGTATCTTCTCGTTTCCTGAATAAATATCGGGGTGAGATTCATAATTTCTAAAGAGTTTTGAGAAGGGAACAACGAGTTGTGAAATATCAATATCTCTTTCTGAGATATTTTCATTAAAATTCTCCTTTCTTTCTTGATACATTTTCCCTAGTTTTCCTGAACTCATTAGGTTATCACCTTCTTACTCTTTTACAATTAGCTTTCCTCTTATTCGGAGTTTAATCCCAAATTTCT
>CAYNEU010000092.1:0-1636 GCA_964396275.1 uncultured archaeon
TCAACTGGCTTAAAAGTTTTTACAGAAATAGCTTTAGGAATCTATGATACAATCTTATATACTTCTCAATTAGGTCAAAATGGATTTTATGAGATATTTATCAATGCATCCAAAATTGGATTTAAAAACTATAATATGACATTTAAAATAAATTTACTTGAAGAAACTAATCTGTTACGTCTAGATTCAGAATATTATATTGAACTACATGATAATAGTACATTAAAATATAGTTATACTAATTTCATAGGAGAGGGAATTGCAGGAGCGACAATAAATTTGAATATTGATATTGAATATTATAGTATTATCGATCATCTAGATGGAAATTATACAATAGAATTTGATTCTTCATATATAAATGAATTAGGAATATATCAGATAAAATTAAATTTTTCAGCTCCAGCTTTTGAAATACAGCGCGCAATATTTCAATTTGAAATAATTGAGCAATCTGTAGACATTTTGGTTTCCACTAAGAATCAAATAATCCAAGAGAATTTTCTAATGGAAGTAATGTTTAAAGAAAATATTTATATTTCTATAAGGATACTTGCTCAAGTTGATCACGAATTTCTTACGGGTGGAAATATAACATGGAATTCCAATAACTTTAAAAAAGAAATAACGGAAGGAGAAAATGCTTGGTTTAATGATACAATTCCGATATCCAGTAGTAATTTTTCTACAGGATTAAATTTTGTTTATATTAGATTTGAACAAGAAAATTATCAAATTAAAAATTATGGGTTTCAATTATTAATAAGCGAGCAAATAGTCAATATTTCAACGTTTATAAACGGTCAAAAAATAGCTGAAAATTCTATTAAGGAATTCAGTTTTAATGATGAATTCTCAATTTCTGCTCGAAGTTATGCAATATCTGAAAAGATTTATTTAACAGGAGGTAACATGACTTTCATTGTCTCGGATTATGAAAAAAACTGCACCGGTTATGAAAGTAATTGGTATAATACATCAATTTCTTGTACACCTAATATTTTTTCATTAGGAGTTAATTATGTTTATTTGAAATTTCAAAAAGAGAATTACTCAACAACTGTGTTTTCTTTTCAAATATTAATTAATCAAATTGAAATTCGGGTGAATCCTATTGGTTTTAAAGATTCAATTGAAGCAGAAATGGGAGACACTATTAATATTCAAATAGAATTATTAGACCCAAAAACAAATATTTCTATTGAAGATGCTTTTGTAAGATATTCTTGGGAATATGGAATTGGTGCATTAAACCAAACAACACCAGGAATATATCAAGTCTTTATTGATTTACCTGAAAATTTATTAGGTAATTTTAAATTTAATTTTATAATTACTCCTGAAAATTCAATCTATAAGACTCTACAATATTCTTTTATAGTTGTTATTAGCAAACCTATTGTTAATGAACCAAAATTCCCTAATTATTTATTATGGATTATCATAGGCGTTTTATTAATTGTTGCTAGTGCTCTTGGAGCTTTAAGTTTAAGATCCTATGTATTTGTGCCACGTAGACGCAGAAAGAAAGCTGAATTACTCTCTAAAACTCAAAAGTTTAAAGATCTCAAAAATATTCAAGCTATTGTAGTAGTTCATAATTTAAGTGGAATCCCAATTTACTCAAAAAGTTATT
>CAYNEU010000093.1:0-1820 GCA_964396275.1 uncultured archaeon
CGACTATTAAATTAAATTTAAGAGCCAAATCTAATTTTCTTCTTACGTGTATAAAATAAGTAGCCAAATAGGATTCCTCCTGCGAGACCAAAAAGTTGTGCCCAATAATTAATACCTGGAATAAATGAATAAGTAATAAAAAATACGAGATAAAATAAAGCAAAAAATAAGAGTGGTTGATAATCTGTCGCAATCATGACAAATGCAACACCTAATAAGCCAAAAATAGCTCCTGAAGCTCCTAAGCTAATTGCATTTAAAGGAAGTAGTAGTAATGAAAATATATTACCAATTAATCCCGAGACAAAATAAATTATTAAATATTGAACTTTTGAAATAAGAGTATTAGTTTCTACAGTTGCACCGAATAATAAAAGTGCAATCATATTAGAAAATAAATGTATTGGATCTGCGTGAAAAAACATGGATGTAAATAATCTCCAGATCTCGTAATTCTCTATTACATTTCTATTAATTTGAACAAAAATCAAAAAAACATCCTCAGGAGCAGCTAAGTTAAATAGGAAAAAAATTAAAACATTAATAAATATAAGGGTTAATGTTATTCTTGCATCCTTCAAATTCTCAATATCTAGAATCATCATATGAATCGAAACATACTGAAACAGTTAAGATTTATTATAACAAAGTATAATAATTTGTTTTTATATTATTTTTTTAATAGAAATAATTGGGACAAATTTTGGACATAAACGATAGAATTAAAGATAGCCTGAGATTAAAGAAAAAACGTTTGTTAGATTCTTTAATTTTAAATGAAATCTTAAAAGACAAACGATTAATTAAAGCTTTTATGGATGTACCTCTAGAAAAGTTTATTCCAGAAAAATTTGTCAATATAGTTAAACTGTATGAAGATGTACCAAATTTATTCTATTATGACGAGCAAAACCCTAATAATTATAGAACAATTTCTGCTCCTCATATGATAACAATCATGCTTCAAGGACTCTCATTAACAGAAAATGATGATTTGTTAATATTGGGAGCTAAAAGTGGATATATCGCAGCTTTAGCACATAAATTAGCACCTAAGGGAGAGATTATCATTCTTGAGGCAAATTCTGAAATCGCTAAATTTACCTCTGAAAACCTAAAGAGATTAAATTTAGATGATAATATTTCAATTATAGTAAAAAATCCTCTTAATGGGATGCCAGAATTAAGCCCATGGCAAAAAATATTAGTAACTGGCGCAATCGAAGAATCGAAGATAAACCATTTGTTAAATCAACTAGATGAAAATGGAGGAGTCTTATTTGCACCTATTGGACATGAATTTATACAAATGTACACTCAAATCTTACGGCAAAATAATGAATTCTTTGGTAAAAAACAACTTCAAGTTAAATTTTCCCCTTTGATTACTAAAGTGGAATTAGGTGAATTAGAATTAATAACAGATCTTGATGAGTATGGATTCGTAGATGATTCTACTACAGTAAATGAAAATCTAAGTCAATATTCAAATAAAATTAACATTAAATATACTTCAGATATACTTGAAGAGTTAGGTTCTGAATCAAGTTTTAAAATTGAATCAATCGATAAAGAACAACAAAAATTTGTAATGAGTAATTTAATAAGTATTGAATTAATTATAAAAAAATTGAAGAAAGAAGATAATATTGATGAATGCTTCAATTACGTGGAAAGTATTGAAACTAAGTTAGAAGATCTAAAAAAATATAAGAAATTATTTCAAATTAAGATAAAAAGAATGCAAAATATATTAAATCAGATTAGATCGTATAATATCGTAAGAAAAGAATTAGAGAAAAAAGATTTATCAGATTCAG
>CAYNEU010000094.1:0-3065 GCA_964396275.1 uncultured archaeon
TTTTTTTAATTGATTCTTACTTAGATCCAATATTTCAAGAGAAGAGAGAGATCCAATACTTTCTGGTAAATTCTCTAATTGATTATCATATAAATTTAATTCTTTTAGAGATTTTAAAAATCCAATTGAATTAGGTAATTCTATTAATTTATTTATATTAAGCTTTAATGTTTCAAGTTTATTAAGATTACCAATTGAATCGGGAATATTTATTAAATTATTACGCCCACATCTTAATATTTTAAGTGATGAAAGCTTACCTATCGATTCTGGTATCATATTTAAATTATTATCCGATATTTCAAGCCTTAATAATGATTTAAGAGAACCTATTGAATCAGGAAGTTTAACTAACTTATTACTTGAGACACTTAGATTTTCAAGAGAAAATATTGAGCCGATACTCTCGGGAAGCTGAGTTAAATGATTTGAAGTTAGACCTAAGTAAATTAAATTTTGTAATTCCCCTAAAGATTTTGGTAATTTATCCAAATTATTTCCCTTTAAAAAAAGAGAAGTTAATGATGAAAGATTACCTATTGCTTCGGGAAGATGAGTTATATTATTATTTCTTAAATTTAATCTTTTAAGTGAAGTTAGTTGGGCAATTGAATCGGGAAGCTTAATCAATTTATTGTTTCCTAGAAAAAGAATTTCCAAAGAATTCAGCATTCCTATGGTTGTAGGTAATTCCACAATTTTATTGCCGCTTAAATCTAAAGTTTTTAATTTTTGCATCTGACTAATTGAATTTGGGATATTTTTTAACTTATTTTCACTTAAATCTAAAATTTCCAAAACTGTGAGAGAGCTAATTGTTTCTGGTAAGAATGTTAATTGATTCGTCTCTAAATGCAGTTCTTTAAGTGAAGAAAGTAAACTAATTAAGTCTGGTAATTCTACTAAATGATTTTCACTTAAATCTAAAATCTCAAGACGAAGGAGAGAAAATAATTCTTCAGCAACCGAGCTTAAATTATTACCTCTAAAATATAACTCTTTAAGCGAAGAAAATAATCCAATTTCTTTTGGTATTTCTGATAAACCACAAGAATATAAACTTAACCCTACGATATGCCCATTTTCTGCATAATATCCAAGTGAGTAGCGTTCTATTTTGGAAATTTCTAATATTGATTCTCCTATTTGATTTTTTAATATCTCCAATGCTTCTATTTCATTTTCTGAAATTGCCATTTTTTTTATTTTAATTTCAATAGTATTTTAGAATTATTATCACTTATACTTTAAAAATTAATATAATCTGGTTATATTTATGTTTATTAATTTATAACTTATTTACTTTAAAAATGCATTTTATATAGTGTGGAATAAAATAAAGAAAATAAAATTAGGTTTAGATTTAAAAATCTATATCTTTTCCTTCATAAGCATATTGATACAAACGTTTTACATCTTCTTTATTAGGGATTCTAGGAGCCATTGTTCCTGAAGGATCTTGGTAAAATAAACTAACCAGTTTATCTAAATTTTTCTCAAAATCTCCTTTAGAAATTCCTAGATCTTTGAGATTAGAAGTAAAATTCACCTCTTTCTGAAGTTCTCTTAATTTATCAATAACACTATAAGCTGCTTTCTTATCATCATCATCCCAATTTGCCCAACCTAACTTTTTTGCTAAAATTGAATATAATTGAATTGATTCGTTAGGTTCTCCAGGTGCATTTAAACAATATTGGGTGATATATTGAAGAAAGAGACCTACTGATTGACCATGCTGAGTGTGAAAGACACCTCCCCAACTATGACCCATTGCATGAGCAAGATGAGCTTGTGAATTACCAAAAGCTAAACCCGCCATTGTTGCTGCCTGATGCAAGTAATCTCTTGCTTCCTCATTATTTCCATCTTTATAAGCGATCGGTAAGTATTTAAAAACAAGTTCAATTGCTTTAACTGCCATAGCATTACTGAACTCATTTCTCCACATTGAGCCATAAGCTTCAATGGAATGTGATATCACGTCAAATGCAGTATTGACTGTTAAATCTGGAGGCATTCCTTTAGGAAAAACTGGATCAACTATAGCAAAGGTTGGTACTAAGGACATGTGAGGTAATGACATTTTTCTCCATACTTC
Organism: uncultured archaeon; assembly: GCA_964396275.1. Taxonomy (GTDB): domain Archaea; phylum Asgardarchaeota; class Lokiarchaeia; order Sigyniarchaeales; family SOKP01; genus Loki-b32. The sequence goes on from CAYNEU010000094.1 coordinate 2,102, forward strand.
ATCTTGAAATCTAGAAATAACTGCTGCCCATGTTACTTCTGAACCCGTTCCAGAAGTAGTTGGAATGGCAACCAACCTTGCCTTATTTGCGAAGTCATACAATTCATCACTAAAGGGATCAATATTGTTTAGTGTATATTCTGGATATTCATACATTGCCCAGATGCATTTCGCTGTGTCTATTACAGATCCTCCACCTAACGCAATTATTAAATCAGGGTTGTATTTATTACACTTTTCTTTACCTTTCATAACATCCTCTTCATGAGGATCTGGCACTGTTTCATTAAATACTTCATAATTTTTCCCATATTTCTCAAGCGAATCTGTTAATATTTTTAAATAGCCCAGTTTTTCAATAATTTTATCAGTAACAATAAAACATTTTTTTCCTTTTATCTTTTCTATGAAGTTTATTGCACCTTCACCATATATTATATTAGGACAATAAAAATGCCACATATATATTTTTCACCTTTTTATTTTCTACTTGAATTAAAGAAATTATAATAATTTTATAATTTGATAATAATGCTTAGGTTTTTATTAAATTTAATATTCAAATTAAAATTGAATTAATTATTTTATAATCTATAAATTTCATTTTATTATAATTAGGATATTAGGTAGGAGGAATAAAAGATGAAAGAATCAGAACAAGATAATTTATTCACTACATTTCAGCAAACTATTGAAAGTGTAATAAAAGAAAAGAGAGAGAATCCCAAGCATCAAAAATTGTTAAATAAGTTCAACGCAAGAGTAATAATAGGCTTACAAATTGAGGAAGATTATTATTTTTGGGTAAATTTAGTTGCTAATGAAGGAAATTATTCCCTAAGGAAGGGAAAATTAGATGATTATGATTTAGAACTGAAAGCGGCTCCTGAAGATTTAGTATTTTTTGTGAATGGGGAGAATTCAGTTCTTAATATGGTACTCAAAAAGAATGCATTTGGATATA
>CAYNEU010000095.1:0-4060 GCA_964396275.1 uncultured archaeon
GGTGCATATTTGCAACAGTATATTTTGGAATTATCATTTCCACTTTCATTAAAAACAATCCGTTCTATATTTATTATTGTTATGGTTTTTTTTTTCTGGGTTTCTTTTTCTTAATGTCTTTAGTTTTAATTAATCCCTTACTTGGATTTATAATTATCCCACAGTTTATTTACATTAATAGTCTAGTGAAAAATAAACGTCAATTTGAACTTGTGGAAGGATTTGTTAAAACGGATAAAAGGCAAACTAATAAATATGGTAGTATAGCTTTTTATTTTTTATTAAATACTAGGGATATTCTTAGTCCAGAAGATAAATTAAAAGTAGAACAACAAAAGAAAAATCTGAATGAAAAATTTCATATTAAAAGAATTCTTGGAATCACTCTTATTCTAACTATTAGCTTATTCATAATTTTTGTTTTTGTTGGAAAAATAATACACACGAATTATGGTATTGATTTTAGTGAAATACCTTAAGTAAGATTCTTGATTAATTAGCATCCTTTTTTTCTAATTCAATTATTGATTCTCCAATGATCTTATGTATGTTGTTCACAATTTCTAATGCAGCATTATAAGATTCTGATAAGATATCAATTAAGATTCAATCAACTATGCCTGAACCAATTCTTTTAGCTATGGTGGTAGCTTATATCGCTAAAATTAAAGCTATTATCCAATAATTCTCTCGATTTTATTTATTATCTTTTTCGCTCCATTAAAAGATGCAAAATAATCTTTAGCAACATATAAGACAGTACATAAAGGTTCACCTCTCACAACATCTTTAGTTGGCTCAGTTTTATCATGTACAAATTCAAGATTATTTATTTTTGGTAAAATTCTTTTTTCTATATCTTTTGGAGCAAAAAATACCAATTTTGTGGCAAAACTTTTAGATATCGCAGATTTAATTAATTTTTTAATATTTTTCCATTCATTAGGTATAAAGCATTTTATATGCAGATCTAAAAGATTCAAGTTCAGAACAGATTCTGAAGCTCTAATTGAGCCAGGAATTCTTGGATTACATTCCATAAAATAAGGATGATTATCTTTTAAAACAAAATCAAACCCATTAATCCCTTGAAGACCCAATTCTTTTGTTAAAATCATCGAAATCTCAGATATGATTTTTTCTTCATCAATTGATAATCCAGCAGGTACAATATTTCCACCATACATAAATTCTTTTGGAGCATAAAGAAACTTTTCGCCAATGATTTGACGATTTATGGATATGACTTCACACTCTTTTCCATCAGAAATTACTGTACAACTAACGGGGATACCTTCAATGTATTCTTGAACTAACCATTCTGACGGAATAAACTTTTTTTTTTCTAAAATACGTATTAGAGATGTTAATTTCTTTTCATCTTCAACTTTGAAGACATTTATGCCACCTGCACTTCTCTTTTTTTTTAATATAAAGGGATATTCCAGATTTACTTTTATTAATCGAAATTTTTCAAAAGAATAAGATAAAGGAACCTTATAACCATGGGATTTAAGAAATTCAAGAAGATATTTTATATCTCTTGACTTTTTAATAACTTGTAACTCATTATTGACGCTAATCGTATTAAAACGCTTAATTTCACCTAAGATATTTTCTCTTTCTTTATACGCATCATCTAAACCACTACCTATTAATAAAAAATCTACATTTCTATGTTTACGATGCAATTCCAAAGCAAATTGAGCTAAGAATATACTATATTTATCTTTTAAAGAGTTATAATTACTTTTCAAAGCTTTTATTACAATAATATAATCATCTACATATGGATAGAGATCTAAATCACCAAAGAAATCTACTGCGTATACATTATAACCCGCTTTATTCAATGAATAGGTCAAAGGACGTGTATTAAATCCAACAACGAGTATGGAATTTGATTTCTTAACCATTTTATGAATTATATGATTGAAAATTATATTTAGAGAATTTTTTTCAATTCTAATATTAAAGAGTTGGGATTATATTTGTTAAACTTGTAAATCTGAGCATTCGCGTATTTTTTAAAGTTTTTTTTAATATGCTCTGCTGAATATGTGTGTACACCAAGAGCGTGTGTCGCATAAGATTTTTTTGGTTCTAGCACAACCATATGGATATTTTGTTTTGATAATTTTTTTGTTAAGTCTTTTAATTCATTTGTAATTAAAGAATAATCCGTTTCAATTTGGGCTATTAAGTCAGGATATTTAACTGAAATATTTGCTCCACAATCACTACATATAAAAACAATAGGGATAATATTTCTATCCTTCAATTTTTCAACTTTTATTAGCTCAGATACCTTTTTTAAAGCCGCTGCCATTGGAGTATATGATTTACCCTCAATTTTTTTCAATTTATTAATAGCCATGTTAAAATTTACAGTGGGGTTCTGTAATACAACAGCAGCTTTACCTCGAAATACAATGAGAGCTATTTTATCTCTCTTTCTATATCCCTCTCGATGTAATGATAATATAACGTCTGTCATTTGTTTTATTACGTAATACATAGATGCTGAGCTATCTAAAACAAAGAAAAGAGCTAATGGTGCGCGATATTCATAGATTTTGTCCATTAAATCATACTTATTAAAATGAATAGGAAAATCAATTTCAGTTTTGTTATATACAATATTTTTTAAATAATTCCTAATGGTAGCATCTAAAGCAATACTTTTTGGTTGTTCACGTATAGGTGATCTGTAAGATACATATCTCCCCTTTTGGGACGAGGATATTTTGATTCTCCTACCGATCCCTCTTCCACCATAATCAGATATCTTTCTGTCTTTTCTTATGTTATCTAAGATGGATGTCATTTTCTTTTCCATCTTATAAATAAATGGCATGGATACTTGTTTATCTTCAAAAAATCTAAGATCATCATCAAAAGGAATATTTTTTACTTTCCATCCTCCCGCGGGTTTAGGGTTCCTTTTTTTATCATCGGGATATTTTGGTGGAGGTAATTTTTGTTCTCTAGTTTCAGGAATATCAACTTTATCTGGATCAACAGATTGACGTTTAAACTCTTTTTGATGTTCATCTGAATGTTTTAAAGGGCCTTCTGTTTCCCTATTAGGTTGGAGTACCTTTGTGTTTTCATAAGCCTCTCTTATTTTACCATAAACTTCAGCTATTTTTGCTTTTATTTCTATTGGTGTCATTTCATAATGAAGTGATTGAATTCTATGTTCGAATACTAAATCCATAGCGATATTAAGATCTTCTTCTACTATATCCTTTCTACTATTTAAAGCAGCATGAGCTCTCGCACATCGAATAAAAGTAATATCTGCTCTTTGAGAAAAGATCTCTAACTCATTTACAATTCTAGAAACAAATTCATATACAGAACTAGGGATTTGAACTTTCTTTAAAATATCACGAGCATTAAGGATTTGTTGCCTTAATTTTTCTTGTTCATCTTCAAAATTTTTAATAAATTCTTTTGGATGATCATCAAATTCTATAACCCTTCTAGTTATTTCTGCTCTTAATTCTGAATCTCTAGGGGCTTTAATTCTAACTTCTAATCCCAAGCGATCTGCTATTTGTGGCCTTAGGTCACCCTCTTCTGGGTTCATTGAACCAACCAGAACGAATCTTGAAGGATGCGATATAGAGATTCCTTCTCTTTCTATGATATTTACACCTGAAGCTGCAGAATCTAGAAGAACATCAACAATATGATCTTGGAGTAAATTAATTTCATCTACATATAAAATACCTCTATTTGCTTTCGCGAGTAACCCGGGGTGTAAAGCTCTTATTCCTTCAGTTAATACTTTATCTATAGATAGACTTCCACAAACCATATCTTCTGTGACTCCTAAAGGCAAATTTACAAGCCACATATCACGGAATTCCGTAGTTATTTGCTTTTTTTCCTTTTTTTCTATGCAATTTTGACATAAATCATCAATATCTGAATGAGGGTCACATGAAAATTCACAACCCGCAATAATTTCAATTTGAGGCATCAGTTCTACGAGAGACCTTACAGCAGTACTTTTTCCAGTACCTTGTTGGCCCGTTAACAAGATACCACC
>CAYNEU010000096.1:0-1855 GCA_964396275.1 uncultured archaeon
TCAACTTGGTCAATATCGATTATTCCTTTCCCAGATAAATCTAACTGATCATTTGTTACCAATCTAGGAATCTTTGAAAAATAAAATATTTCTTTTTTTTTTAAATTCCTTAATGATTTTGGTATCTTAATAGGAATATCGCTTTCTACTTTAATACTTCTAATTGAAGGTAAATTCCCTATGGTGTCTGGTAAAAATTCCAAATTATATGAAGAAACTTTTAATACTTTAAGAGAAGAAAGTCTTGATATCGAAGTGGGTAATTCTTTTAATTTACATTTTAAAATTGGAGGACCTGAAATATCTAAAATTTCAAGTTTATCTAAATTGCCAATGGAATCTGGTAAGGTTTCCAAATTATTAGTTCTTAAGGTTAAATTCTTAAGTGATTTAAGATTTCCTATTGTTTCTGGTAGAGTTTTAATTGAATGATCCCATAATTCAAGTTTTTCTAAAGAAGTAAGATTTTCAATTGAATCAGGTAAAAATTTTAAATCCGCGTCTCTGAGTTTAATTTTTTTAAGATTTTTGAGTTTCATAATCGTATCTGGTAATTCAGAAAAGGATTCACATTCCTCAAAAGAAATATTTAATTTTCTCAAAGCTATAAGTCGATTTAAATTTTCTGGAAATGATTTTATTGGATTACCTTCAATATACAATTTTTCCAAATTTTCAAGCTCAAGAAATTCTTCGGGAAAATCAACAATATTATTATATTGCAATTCCAATTTTTTTAGGGATCTCAAATCTTTTATCTTTTTTGGCACTGTTTTTATTTCCATACTCCGAATAATTAAGTGTTCTAAAGATTCTAATCGTGTTATTGGTTCAGGAAGTTCTGTAATATTTTTCCACCCTTTTAAACATAAATTTAAACAAAGACCAATAACACTTTTGTTTCTTACAATGATCAGACTAGTATCCCCACCAAAATAAAATTCAATTACGGGGTAAAGTTTGCAAAAAAATCTATTCCTGTCAAAGGGCATTTCCTCGCTTAATAATTTCTCCAAATCTAATACTGCTTGTGCATCACGTTCATTTAAAATAGATCTAAAAAAATCCTGCCTATCAATTTTTGCAGTATTTTTAAATCGTTCTAGGAGATTATCAAAAGCTTCACCAGAAAAGTATTGATAAGTTTCTTTATGATCTTTAAAATAATGGCCCATCTCAAAAATAAAACTAAATAAATTAACTTCTTGATCATTCTTAAAATTGTTTATAATTAATTCTTCTGTATCTTCATTAAGAGTAAGTTCATAAAACTTTTGATAATCGTTATTTATAATAATATCTCTTATCTTTTCCTTTAAATCATCATTATATTCGTTATTTTTCAAAAGCAATTTCAGATTTTTATTCTTTAATTTTTGTCTTATAATTCTATAGGATACTCAAAATTATAAATTATTTCAATCTCTTGAGTGGCGACTTTTTCTGATATGTGCTTATTCATAATCTACAACTCTCGTATGCTTTATATTGCTGAAATAATGCTTCATAAGTGAAATGAATCAAAAGAGTGAGGCTGTAAAACGAGCCAGAAGGAAACTAATTCAACAGACTCTCGATAAGATTTGTGAGACGCGAGATTTTAGCGAGCTCAAAACAAATACATATGTTGTCCTTGCTCATCTATGGCTTCATAAGAAAGCAGAAGAAGAGAATTTTATGTTATCTTATTTTTCTCACATTACACATAAAATAAATAATTGTGTTTCTGAGAGTGATTTAATATTAATTTCTGGTTGTTCAGTAATAAATCGAGTTATCGGTATGCCCTTATCAAAAATTTCATTAAATTTATCATGAAATATTTGATAGATGTTTTTATTCCGGGAAATGTAAG
>CAYNEU010000097.1:0-4525 GCA_964396275.1 uncultured archaeon
CACTTTTTCTAAACTGGTTCCACCCAGCACCACTCCTGAATATAAGGTGACATTATTACCAATTTCCGCTGTTTCGCCGATTACAACACCTGACCCATGATCTATAAAAAATTCTCCTCCAATTTCAGCACCAGGATGTATTTCAATTGCAGTTAAATCTCTTGCTATATCCGAAATATATCTAGGGATAAAAGGCATTCTTAATTTCCAAAAGAAATGAGCTATTCTATATAAAAGGACTGCTCTTACTCCGGGATAACCAGTTAGTACTTCAATTAAAGTATTTGCCGCTGGATCTTTATTGAAGGCAGCATTAAGATCTGATATGAAGAAATCTAAAATTTTTTGTAGATTTCTATCAATTTCTCTATTATCTAAATCTTCAGTTTTTAAATCCAAATTTAATAGACATTCAGTACATTGAGTTTGAATATGTTTAGATTTAGAACCTAAGGTTTTACCACAGTTTAAACAACGAATAAATTCATCCATTTCCATCATATCTCACATGAATTATTTTTAGAAATCTCAATTCGAATTAATTAATTAAAAAATTTTGAAATTTCATAAAATTTTTGGTTATAAATAATTTATTGTAGAGAATAAAGGTTTATGTTTAGCTTGGATTCTTGTTTATCTAAATCATTTTTCTCCAAAACAAAAATTTGTTAGGTAAAAGTTTTAGATAACTTCTAATCGTGTTCTTTTCGTAGAATTAAGCTGTTTCTCATTAGAATAAGTGTCTTCTTTTAATATTACATTGGATAATTTGATACTATTACCATCTTCGATCGTTTTAACAAATTCCACAGCTTTCAAGCCCCAAATATTAACTGTAATTGAGCTTGTATCATCACTTAAAATGAGCTTCAATAGAAAAGATTTCTCACCATTCTTTAATGTTAATTCTTTAAATTCTTGAACTTGAACAATACCCTTGACAAAACGGATAAACCCTTCCTTATTATACAGTTCCTCTACAGTGAATTTAGATGGGATTGGTTTAGAACCCTTTTTCTCAATAGATTTAGAGTGATCTACATTCTTAACCTCCGGTAAAAATATTCCCTTTGGAGCCAAGACTAGCTTTCCTTGCCTACTTAAATGCACTTCTAAATTATCCTTAATTCCTTTCTTAGAATAAGCTCCAATAACTTGAATAACCTCTCGTGTTTGAAAAAATCGATTAGCCATAATCTCTGTCTGGTCGTTCCACAATACAACCTTAACACAATCAGATTGATCACAAATTTGAAATGAGCCAACTGTTCCTGGAGTACCATCTTTTCTTACAAAATCTTTTTTTTCATGAATTTCAGTTATCCTTCCCGCTATGACAATGTTTCTCATATTTTCAGTAATATCAGAGATTTGTATTGCGAAGTCATTATAATCTATAACATCCTCTGTTATGAGATTTAAAATCTCAGTATTTTCTGAAGAATCGACGTTGATTCCATTTTCTTTTGCGATTAAATATAATATTGCTTGTTTATTCATGAAACCTTGGAATTCAGTTTCTTTTTCCTTAACTTGTGTCATAAGTTCATCCTCACTAATTCCAGCATTCAATAACGCTTGGTAAATTTCTTCAGCTCGTTCCAGCATGTTCTTTCACACTATTCTATTTTATTCATAAATAAAAAGAAAATTGCTCTGTCTATAATTCACATTAAACTCCGAACGATCAACCCGTTCTGGAGATCTTAGATGATTTTCATTTAAATTTATGGTACAATTCCACGAAAACACATGTCTATCAATATTAAAAACTACACCGAACTCATTGGAATGATGAATACAAACGGGAAATTTTCTTCTTCCATAAGAATTTATACTTCCAAATTCATTTTCTAATGAAATTAAATATCACATCCTTTCAATTTTAGAATTATTCTGAAAAAATATTACGAAGAGTCTATATAAAGAAAAAATATAAAAATTATAACTAATTAATCTGATAAGCTTTTAATAAACTTAGAAGTTAAACCAATTCTATTTCGAGTTCTGTGGAACGCATATGCAGAACAACCACATAACGCTCTTAAATTTGTTTGAATTATTTTTTGAGGTTTGCTCTTATCAAGTAAATCTGTTATGAATATAACAATTGTTAATTGAGTAATTAATTGCGGCCAAAAAAATAATGTATCTAGTTTTTCTTTTAATCTTCGAGCATTTTCTTTCGCTCTTTTGTAATCGAACACTGGAGCCAGTCGGTAAAATCTATATAAAAAAATATTGATAATTTTTCTTTGGTCTTTAGCATGAAGCACTTCTGGATTGCTATTGAGAAATTTTCTTAAATTTAGAAGCCCAATCAAAAATTCACTATTAAATTTATGAACAAGCTTAACTGGAATGGTTAAAGCTTTACTTATATGAATATTTTCGGAAGCTGTTACTGCTCTTGTTTTTTCTCTAAGTGTTAAAAAAGAAATATTTCGGAATAAGTAATTTAATACAATTGGCTTTAATTTATTCTGAGATTTATAATACTTATTATAATAATCATTTATATTGTCTACTTCGAATGTTTCCTTTTTTAATGTCTGAGTCATGATTTCCTCAATGTTTCATTTAAATCTTAATAAATGTTTATAACAAGTGTATTTAAACAAAAAATAAGTATTAGTGCTAAATGATTTTCATATTAAAAGAAAAAATTTAGAGAAGATTATCTAATGTAATTTGGAGTTTTCGCGGTTTTTGTTTCTGGTGGATAAAAAATTTTCTAGAAGTATTATAATTTTTTTCAAAGATATCCAAGGTTTTCTCAACACGGTCTTTATTGAGATAATGTTCTTCACATAATAAGGATAATACTCTTGTTTTATTTGCTGGATTCCAGAATATATTTTCAATTTGTTCATTTATATCAGGAAACAAAAATATTTTTCTAACTTTTTTTATTATTTCAGGATTTAACTCACTAAAATCGTAATTATTATATTCCTTTAGAATAAGAGTCTCAAGGGATTTGTATTTTCGAATAAGTTGTAATGCTTTTTTTGATCCAATACCGTTAATCCCTGGAAAATAATCGATACCAACTAATATCCCAATATCAATAAGTTGAAAAATTGAAATCCCTAAATTCTTTAAATTCTTCTGTAAATCAATTGAAACCGGTTGTATCTTTTGGTATTTCCATTTTCCCTGAATTTTCCTCTTTAATGATTTTGAGAGATTTTGAATAATTAAAGGGCATCCAAATAAGAGTGAATCGAAATCTTGGGAATTTGAGAAATTTGCGATTTTTTGTTTTACTAAGAATGCACATTGAGATTCTGCCGAAGCGGGAGAATTTATATAAGGAATACCCAAAGCCCCCAGAATTTGTTTGGATTCTTCTATTATATTCTGCCACATATATTCTTTACTTAAGGCAATTTGTCTTGCTAAATCTCTGTTATTCTGTCTTAAAGCTTCCTTATACCATTTTTGAATAAAAAGAAAATCTTTTAACTGATCTTTTGTAATCACTTTTTTCAGTTCAGAAACTTTTCCATCAAAACAAAAAATAGGAAATATCCTCTTACTATAATAAAAATTTACTCGATACAATAAACCATATAAGTGTGAAATTGGTCGCTGCGTTCGGTCTAAAATCAATCCAGCGTTAGTTCCATAAGAGTCTTTGCGAGCAAAGTTAAACAATCCCATTATAATATTCGGAGCATCAATCGCCATAATTTTACCCTGCAAGTCTTGATATTCAAGTTGCTTTCGAATTATAATGTTTTGAAGTTTAACTCCCATGATTAAGATGTCTATTTAGTGTAGATATAAAAAAAAAAAGAATTTTAAAATTAAATTACCATCCCTTCATAAAATGGTAAAGTCGAAAAAAGATTGTAAAAATATTTATCTTCTTCAGTTTCATAGTTCACCTATTATATATTTTTAAAGGTGAACAATAGATTGCATGAGAATATATAAATAAAAAATAGAGTTTATAAAAAGAGGCTATTTATTAATATCATCTTTGAGTGATTTTAAAAATTTTTTTCGTGTTTCTTCATCTTTAAGCTCATCAAATGCATCCACAACGCCACTTAATTCTTCCTCTGCTAGAATATTTTCATCCTCGATGTCACTCTCAAGATCTTCAATAAAAAAGTTCAAGTGACATTGATTACATTCAATATGATCATCATATACGATGACATCTTCCGATTTACAATTTGGACAGTAATATTCTGAAGGCATTCTAAGTATGAATATTATACAAAACTGGATAGTTACTAATATTATTATAACTAAGAATTTAAAATTATCATCACAAACAATCATAAAGATTAAAAAGGGGAATTTGATGGGAATTTTTTCTCGCCTTCTAAAACAGATTAATTTTTAGAATTATTTCATCTTTTTAAATAAAAATCGAATTTAGAGATGATGGCTTTTTTCTTTAAAAGTGTATGAAAAAAATATCTCATATAAATTTTAGATAAAAATGGTGAAACACCATCTCTAAAAAAAGATATTATAACTCTATTGAAGTATTATATGATAAAAAGGC
>CAYNEU010000098.1:0-3295 GCA_964396275.1 uncultured archaeon
ATTGATTTTAGGAATATACACATCTAAAAATTATATTAGAACACTCAAAATGCTATATAGTTTATATAGAATAAATATTCGAATATATTCTATGATGGTTATAAATATATAAAATTCAACTTTCTCTTGTATAAAATTAGGCTTTTACATGTGATTCCTTCATAGATCTATGTCGACAGAAACTGTTTTTGAAGATAAACTGTATATACATAATGAAGATTATTCTTATTTAAAAAAAAATAGAGATCCTATTATTAAATGGATCCTATTTTTTATAGCTTCTATTGCAACTATTTTTGTATTTCTAATAATAATATTTCTGTTTATAACTGGAGCTCCTTTCTTTGCTGAAGTCACTCTTACTGAATTTCTCTTAGGTACACATTGGCTACCTACAAATGGAGATTTTGGGGCATTACCAATTATAGTTGATACACTTTTAGTTACGTTAGGAGCAATAATCATTGCATTACCTTTAGGATTAATGACTGCTGTATTCATAGCTGAGCTTGCACCACAAAAACTTAGGAAGACTCTAAAATTTAGTATAGAAATACTTGCAGGTATTCCCTCTATTGTGTTTGGATTCTTTGGACTTGTTGTATTGAATATATGGATAAGAGATATTTTCGGTTTACATCATGGAAATACATGGTTATCAGGCTCTTTAATTTTAGCAATAATGGCTTTACCTACAATTGTATCTGTGTGTGAAGATTCAATTAGAGCTGTTCCAGATTACTATAGAGATGCATCTTATGCTATGGGTGCAACAAAATGGCAAACCATACGTAAAGTAGTGATTCCCGCAGGCATGTCTGGCATTACTGCTGCTATAATTTTAGGTATTGGTCGAGCATTAGGTGAAACTATGGCGATGATGTTAGTAATTGGTAATTGTAAAGTCCTTCCTGAACCAATAACAAATATGTTCTCATGTGTAGCGGTAATAACTTCAACGATTGGATTAGGATTGGGACCAACTGAAACAAATAGCATAGAATGGAGGAGTTATTTTGCTTTAGGAATAGTCCTATTTATAATGACTCTGGTTGTTAATACAGGCGCAAATGTCATATTATCTCGAATTCAAAGAAAATTTACAGGAGAAAAACAAAAAGAAAAACACTCAAAACTTAGAGAATCAAAATTATTCAACTCTATTAAAAAATCTAAAAATTTAATATTACCTATACTTATTTCTGGACTAATTGCTTTCATATTACCTGATTTAACTTCTAAAGTGATTGGAGTAATAATCTGTTTAGGATTAAGCTTAGCTATTTATCTTCATAGAATAGTTCCCCAAAATTACAAAAAATGGGTACTATATGGCGTTATTTTGTTGTTTGTAGGAGGGGTGCTTAGTACATGGATTGGAATATTATTAGCTATCATAGTATGTGCGTTAATTATAGGAATTAAGCTTACTTTCAGAAAAATTTCTTCTATTGGTCAAGAAAAATTTTGGTTTATAATTATTTACCTATGTTCTTCAGTTGCAGTGATTACTGTGGGAATGCTACTTTATTATATTATATCAAAGGGACTTCCTGTCATATTTCGACCTAATTTCCTTACAGGTACTTCAATGGAAGGGGGGATATTTCCTGCAATTACTGGAACTATTCAACTTACATTAGGATCTATTGCCTTTGCCCTGCCTCTTGGTATATGTGCTGGGATTTATCTTTCTGAATATGCTAAAGACAATAAAATTACTAAAATTATACGTTCTGGAATTGAAAATTTAAATGGTACACCTTCAATTGTGTTTGCTCTCTTTGGAGTTGTGCTCTTTCTGGTATTATTTGGACTTATGAAATCACTATTAGCTGGAATGTTAACTTTAGGTTTAATGATACTTCCTACAATAATAAGAACTACAGAAGAAGCAGTAAAAGCAATTCCTCAGTCGTTTAGAGAAGGTAGCTTGGCGTTAGGTTCAAGTAAATGGCAAGGAATAAGTAAAATTGTAATCCCTGCAGCATTACCTGGAATTGTTACGGGTGCAGTTTTAGGAATGGGACGAAGCGCAGGAGAAACAGCTCCTATTATGTTTACTGCTGTTAGAACTTCTTCTAGGTTCTGGCTTGTTTTATCAGTTTTTGAACCTGTAATGGCTCTTACATATCATCTATATAGATTATTAACTGAAGCATTATTCTCAGTAGAAGAAGCTGCTGGGACAGCTCTAACCTTACTATTGTTGGTATTAATATTTTATGGCATAGCATTTATTGTAAGAACAAGATATGAAAAAAGAAAACAATGGTGAAATACCTTGGTTTTAAAAATTAATAATAGAAATAAAACAAAAATCGAAAAAGAGAATAGTATAAATGATGTAAGTGCATATCAAGAAGAAATAGTAATTGAATGTAAAAATTTGAATCTTTGGTATGATGAGACACAGGCATTAATAGATATCAATATGAAATTTAAAAAAAATGAAGTAACTGCTATTATTGGACCATCTGGATGCGGTAAAAGTACATTATTACGCTGTTTAAATCGAATGAATGATGTAATAGATGGATGTAGAATTGAAGGTGAGGTTCTTTTCCAAGGCAAGAACCTCTATGCTAAAGATGCTGATATAAGACTAAATAGAAAAAAGATTGGAATGATCTTTCAGAAACCTAATCCTTTTCCAATGACTATATATGATAATATTACATATGGTCCAAAAATTCATAAAATTATTGATGATAAAATCTTAGATGAGATAGCAGAGAGATGTCTCAAAAGAGCAGTTTTATGGGATGAAATTCAGGATAGATTAAATGAATCTGCGATGGGATTATCAGGTGGTCAACAACAACGATTATGTATAGCAAGAGCTTTAGCAGTTGAACCCGAAATACTTTTAATGGATGAACCGACTGCTTCCCTTGATCCAATTGCAACACAAAAAATTGAAGATTTGATATTCGAATTGAAAAAAGGGTGGTCAGTTATAATTGTTACACATAACATGCAACAAGCAGCAAGGATTAGTGATTATACAGGTTTTATGTATTTAGGGAAGATGATAGAATTTGGAGAAACAGAGCAGATTTTTGAAAAACCTAATGAAAAGTTAACTGAAAATTATATTACAGGAAGATTTGGTTAGGGGGATATAAGAGATGGCACAAAAAATGCGAGAAGAAGTATTTAATCTAAAAGAGGAAGTCATTGAAATGGGTAATTTAGCTTTAGAAATGTTAGAAAATGCTATGAAAGCATTGAAAAATCACGATATTGAACTAGCAGAAGTTATTGACGATAAAAAACATAAAATAAGAGAATA
>CAYNEU010000099.1:0-3858 GCA_964396275.1 uncultured archaeon
ACAATGATAGATGTTATTGGAGCAGAAAATCCTACAGAAATAACTATATTTTTTGCTAGAACCTTTGTAATTGTTAGTTCGATCTGTTTCTATATAGGCTTTACATTACCTCGATTCATAAAAGACTTATTCATTAAAACATAAATAACATACTTTTTTTCTTTTTTTATGATATAACTTTCTTGTATTATTGAGGTATTCCTCAGAGAATACTAGAAGACATCTAAAAAAGCGTGAAATGAGCCTTTCACGAACATTCTCAGACTTTATTCGAACAATTATTTAAAATAGCATTTGGTTTTATAATATTAATGAGTAAAGAAATAAAATTTAATGAAGTTAAAGGAGTCTTAACTGATATAGACGGAACACTTTATTTTAAAGGAACTCCGATTCCTGGGGCTTTTGAAACACTTTTAAAACTTCGGGAAATTGGCTTAAAAATTATTTTTTTTACAAATACAGATAGTAAATCACCCAAAACAGTGCTAAACATATTACAAGATTATGGATTTAACATCGATAAGGACGAGATTTTTACTCCAATTATAGCCATAAAAGAATTTTTATCAAAATATCCTGATAAAAAGTCTTATTTAGTCACAACAGAAGAAGTTGCAGAAGAATTTCAAGAATTTCGTCAAGTTAAGGGTTCTGAAATACCAGATTTTGTGATTATAGGCGATTTTCATGATAATTGGGATGTAAATAGGCTTAATGTAGCTTTTAAGTATGTTCTTAGAGGTGCTAAACTGCTTGGAATGCAAGGTAATAGATTTTATCTTGATAGTAATGGTGAACCAGTTATAGACACTGGTACATTTGTACAGATGATTGCTAATGCTACTAATGTGACTCCAAAAATATTTGGAAAGCCTTCGAGAGAATATTTCCTTCAAGCACTAGAAAAATTAAATCTTACTTCTGATGAGGTAATTGTGATTGGCGATGATCTTGAGTCTGATATTCAAGGAGCTATCAATGCAAATATTAAAGCAATTTTAGTAAAAACGGGTAAAGGTCAGTATTATGACCCAACTAAAGTGAAAATTAAGCCAAATCTGGTCCTTGATTCATTTAGTTCACTAATAGAACTAATTTAATATTATTTTATTAGATTAAAAAACATATCAAATACATGATATTAAACATAAAGAGACCAATCTTTACATTACTATTTTATAATATGGTAATAGGAGAGAATAAAAAAATTTATATATTCCATTCTTTTGTTAATTCATAAAAAAATAATTTAATTAAAAAAAGGATGCATTATCTATGGCTTTAAAAGAATATTTTGTACGAGATTTAGTAATTAACGATGAATATGGGACAATTGACTCAAATGCAACGATTCAAGATGCTGCAAAAAAAATGAAAGAATTAGGGGTTCCAGATTTAGTAGTAGTTGAAGGAGAAAATCAGAAAATTTTGGGTGTTATTGCAGACTTTGATATAGTGCAAAATGCTGTAGCAGAAGGTAAAAATGTAAAAACTGAAAAAGTTATTTCTACAATGTATAAAATAACTCCCGTGAATTTAGATACCCCCGTTTCTGATGCATTTACGAGAATGCGTGATTTAAACGTAAATGTTATACCCGTAGTCGAAAATGAAAAACTTGTAGGAGTATGTTCTATTCATGATTGTTGGAGTTTCATACCGGATCAAAATGTAGATGAAATTGGTCTTATTCCTGTTAGAAATACAAAATCCGCAGAATTCTGGTTTGCTAGTGTTTGTGCAATTTTAGCATTTACTTTAGGTATAATCTTACCGCTCACAGGAATTATTGGATTTTATTCAGGAAATCAATTAGACTTGATGAGTTTACTTGAAATAGGTCCAGTTGGAGGAAAAGTGATTTTTACATTGTTCGAGGTAAGGGGATCAGGAATTATGGTGCCATTTCTTGATTTGTTCATTAGAAATGGACCTATTTGGCTAGTAATTGGTATATTTAGCATTTTACTTCTAATCTCTGGAATTGTAGCTTTGTTTTCCATTGTTTATGTAAGTTTTTCTGATACGAGAAATTTACAGACAGGGTGGATTATAAGAACAATAGTACCTGGTTTAGCCGTGTTCTTTATGGCTTTTGAATGGATTTTATTTGGTATTGCTTTTGCAATTGAGACGCCTCAACCCGTTATTTCTATTGATCCTATAGGATTAACATTATCAATTATATCAATGATATTATTACTATTAGCAATCAATCGAGACTATATTTTCCGGGGAATAGAAGAACCTGAAGTTAAAAGTAGTGAGGTGTCTTCATAAAAGATGCCTCGAGGGGGCGGAGGAGGATCTAGAGGCGGCGGATTTCGTGGTGGTGGATTTAGTGGGGGCTTTCGAGGAGGTGGTTTTCGAGGCAGTCCCGGGGCATTTAGAGGAGGATATAGTGGGGGTGGAAGACCTTTTGGAAGAACTGGCGCTTCAAGAGTAGTTTCAAGATCACCAAGTGGGCCTTATTCTCATAGATATTATGGTCCGCATCGAAGTTACTATAGACCTTATTGGTGGTATCATCGTCCCTGGTATTATAGATGGTGGTATTCGCCCTATTGGGCGGGACGTTGGTATAGACCTTGGTATTATAGTCCTGTTTATGTTGGTGGAGGAATATTATTTATCATAATTCTAGCATTGGTGATTCTTCCAATTGCAGGTGTAGCATTATGGTTCCCATTTAGCAACACAAATGCAGATGGCTATGTTAATTATCGATCTACAGAAACTTTATATTTTAATGAATTTTGGTATGAATATGAATACACAGAAATAGGACAAGAAATTACATTCTCAGCTCAATCTACACCCGGTACTATAACGTTTGCTCTTTGGAATCAGCCTTTTGAAAATCTTCCAACTACAACTGAATATATTGATATCGTGAATTCAGCATCTATTAATCCTATTTCAAGCGATTATTGGGCGGAGTGGTTATTTCTAAGAGCTGGGTCCTTAATTCTGTATGATTTTAATTCAAGCGCAAACCTTGATTTCTTTATTGCGGATGGCTATGATTTCTACAATTGGTATTATGGAGGTTCTCCAATATTCCCCGTGAGTGAGATAAATGCTGATCAAGGTAGTGGATATTATAATATTCCCGCTACTCAAGATTATTATCTTGTATGGTATAATGAAGGAGGTTCTACAATTGATGTTGATTATACAATAAATTACACAGCTGTAAATGTTCCCGATTTTAGCCCTACTTATAAGACAAACGAAGATGTCACATTCGTCGCAACAGATACATTCACCGTTCCAACATCTGATAATTGGTATTTTTTTATATATTTTGATCCTATGAATTCCCCTGATGAATCAACAACAATTACTTTTGATGTAAGTTATGATACTGGTGTCACCTATCAAGAGAGATGGTTTGACATTTCATGGATTTTAGTTATAATTCTTGTAGTTATAGTCATTATATTAATAGCAGCTGTTATAGCAAGAAGAGGTCAGAAAAAACTAAAACTTAAAGCGCCAACAACACCAGAACAAAAAACGACATCGCCATACAAAACCGCTCCTCCTGAAACGGTTCAAAAAGAATCTAATTGCCCACGTTGCAACGCATCGATAAAACTCGATTCTAAATTTTGCCCTATTTGTGGAGGTAAAATAGAAGGAAGACAACTTGGTACTCCTTCGATAACTACTCCAGCTAATGCAAAAACATGTTCTCTGTGTGGAAGTAAACTTACTGGAGCAGAGCAATTCTGTAAATGGTGTGGTACTAAAGTAGAAAAATAATAAATTTAAAATTCTTATTTTTTTTTTTATAATCTTATTTCTAATAATAAAAAAGTGTCTTAATTCAGAAATCTTTTAGAAGTTTTA
>CAYNEU010000100.1:0-9036 GCA_964396275.1 uncultured archaeon
TGTCTCATTTGAACATATTACAAACAAAGCCAAAAAGTCATAAAATTTCTGTAAGTGGTTTACACTCTACGAAATTCTAGACATTTTCAGTGATTTTTATTATGCCTTGTTATTTATAAATTTTTTTTTTTCATTTGACAAAATTGAAAATTCTGTAAGAGATTATATATGCTAGTGAATTTTACATTAATGTAAAATAAGTTAAGAATAAATAGACAAATGAGTATATGAAAGTGGAGAATTTACATTATTGTATAGACAAATTTGTGAATATATTTAAAGAATTTATATTATTGTAAATATTTCTTTAAATGAATAGAAGAACTATAGTAGACTAGGTCCTCTTGAAGAACTAAAATGAATTTTTACTTATTTCAGAATTATTTTTTCCTTACTAAAAATTATAGGTTTGTCAAAATAACTAAAGTTGCTTAATATTTCTTGCGAATATCGCCTCTAATAGAAAAAATATATTTGTAAAAATATTAAATCTTAAAAATTTAATGCTATAAATAATTCTAGGAAGTAATGACAGAGAAAGATTTTCCCTACTTAAATGTCAAGGATGTTTCGTTCATTAATAATATTAAATCTATTGCTGTTATTGGTCCTTCTAAAAAGCGGGAATACTTCTTTTTGAAAAATCATGCGGAATACTTTAAAGGTCCTACTTATGCTGTTCATCCTACAGTTGATGAAATACCTAATTTTGATAAGAAAAATATTTTTCATTCTTTAGAAGAAATCCCTGGAGAAGTCGATTTTGCTTTTATTGCAGTTCCACCATCCCAGATTTTAAGAACAATAGATGCTTGTGTAAAAAAAAAAGTAAAATTAGTTACTGTTTTTACATCTGAATTTTCTGATTCTGGTACTGAAGAAGGTATTGCTTTAGAGAATGAATTATTAAAGCGAGCACAAAATAAAGTAAGGATTCTGGGACCAAACGGATTGGGAATCTATTATCCTAAGTTAGGTATAGCTTGGCGTCCAGGATTTCCAACAAAACCCGGAAATATAGGTTTTATTGCACAGTCAGGCGGGATATGTAATATTGCAATATATGGAGCAGAGGCATTAGGCATTAATTTTTCGAAAGTATTTTCATTTGGAAATGGAGCAGACTTAGATTTTGTTGATCTCCTTTATTTTCTAATTAACGATCCAGAAACAGATATTATTTTATGTTATCTCGAGGGTATTAAAGAAGGAAGAATCAAGGATTTAAAAAAAATTCTTGAACAAAATAAAAAGCCAATCATTATATTAAAAGGCGGTCAATCTAAAACGGGCTCTATCGCAGCTAAAACTCATACCGCTTCAATCTCAGGAGATAATCGACTTTGGAAGGCTCTTTTTAAGCAATTTAATATTATAGATGTTGAATCTTTGGAGCAATTACTCTACACTGCTCGTTTAATTGACTATTATGGTATTTTTGAACTGGATAATTTAGCAGTTTTTAGTATAAGTGGAGGTTATGGTGTGATTTTAGTAGATTTACTTGAGAAAGCAGGAATGAAAATACCTCCATTCAGCCCTGAAATCCAAGATAAACTAAAATCCAAATTTTTTTTGCCAGGTACAAGTTCAAATAATCCTTTAGATTTAGCAGCACAATTTTTCTATGTAATTTCTGTGTATGAAATTATTGATCTTGCTTTATCAGATAAAAAGATAGATGGTTTAATTTTAGATATGCCTAGTTTTTATTTAACTCCTGTTCTTAAATCAAGGGATAATCAAGATTTTGAATCTAATATGATAGAAAGCCTAGCCTTGGGCCACAAACATAATAAACCATTAATTCCTATAATTCAACGCTTAAATAACCCGGAAGAAAGAGAACTAATTTCAAAAAAGTTAATTGAAAGGAAAGTTCCAGTTTCTGGAGATCCACTTGAATTTATTCCATTACTGACAAAAATTTCAGAATATAAGAAAAAAACCAAAAAAAAGTAAAAAAAAAAAAGTTTTTTAATTCTTGGTTTTTGAAAGATTTAAATGGGCTTATCATCTTTTCTGAGCGTTTTTTTCTTTCTTCATGAGGAGATCAGATGTGATTTTTTAAAATACTCCTTTTATATTTAAACTAGTTAAGAAATTTAAAAAATTTGAGGATCTTCGTATTCTCCAAATACCTCTCTAAGGAGATCACATATTTCCTGAATTTTAGCATAAGTTTTACCTATGCAAATTACACTTGGTATAATTTTTTCAAATGAGATTGCTATCTTATTTAATTCTTTTCAGTTTTCTTGAACTAAACGCAAGAAATACATATCTACTTTAAAGCTATTTTACTTACTTGTGAGACTATATCAGCAAATCTTTTTCCTTCTGCTGCAGAGATCCATTCAATGATAAATCTTTCATCAGAAATATTATTTTTTTTCATCCAGCTTCTAATTTTTTTTTCTCTTTTTCTGGCAAAATCATTTCCAGAAATATAATGACAATCTTGTGGATGGCATCCCGTCAACATAACAGCTCCAACTCCACGGTTGAAACAGTGTTTAATAAAAGAAACTTTTACTCGTCCTGAACACATAGTTCTAATAATTCTCGTATTAGTTGGATATTGGATACGACTTGTTCCAGCTAAATCAGCTCCCGCATATGAACACCAATTACAAGCAAAAATCAATACTTTTTCTGAAGCATTTTCACGAAGAGCTATATCAATTTGTCTAAGGATCATGGCATCTGTAAAATTTGTCATGGTTATAGCATCTGTTGGGCAATCTGCTGAACATGTACCACAACCTTTACATAATATTGGAATGATTCGTGCTGGTGTTTTTTTTTCTCGATCAATACTAATAGCACCGTAAGGACAACGAGATACACAAGTTCCACAACTAGTACATTTTTCTATATCTACAAATGCATATAAAGGTTCTACATGGAACTCATCTTCTGAAAGCAGATTTCCACATCGTCCTGCTGCAGCGCTAGCTTGTGTAACAGTTTCTCTAATATCCTTTGGCGATTCTGCTCCTCCAGCAATGAAAACACCATCAGTTGGAGTATCTACTGGTCGAAGCTTAGGATGTGCTTCAATATAAAATCCTTTTGAATCCTTAGCAATAGGAAAAGGAATAGATTCTGATGATCCATCAACTCCTATAGAGAGGACTACTAAATCAAATTCTTCAGAAAGGATTGTTCCAGTGCTTATATTTTCAACATTGACAATAAGATTTTTAGTTTTGTGATTTTCTTTAATTTGACCAGGGCGTCCACGTATAAAAAGAACACCTTCTTCTCTTGAACGTGAATATAGTTCTTCAAATCCTTTACCAAAAGCCCTAATATCAATAAAAAATATTGTAACCTCAACGTCAGGCCAATGTTCTTTAATCAAAAGGCTATCTTTTATACTTTCCATACAACAGAAGTTAGAACAGTATGGATTAAATCGCTTATCACGCGATCCTACACAATTGATAAAAGCAACTTTTTTTGGTTTCTTAAGATCACTGGGACGTACGAGTTCTCCATTTGTAGGTCCTGCAGCATTAATTAACCTTTCAAACTCAAAAGTTGTTATTACATTAGAATAATTACCCCATCCATATTCTGGGAGTTTAGAGGCATCAAAAAGGTCAAAACCTACTGCGATTATAATAGCTCCAACTTTATAATTAAAAATCTTTTCGGAATCCTCATAAATTATAGCTTCTTTTTCACATTCAGGAACACATTTTCCACAAGCTAAAGGAGAGAGACCTAAACAGCTCTTTTCATCAATTATATAACAGGCTGGTACGGCTTGTGGATAAGGGATATATATTGCTTTCCTCCAACCTAAATTGCCAGAGTACTCATCAATAACGTTTTCAGGGCAGATTGAAACGCAATCCCCGCATGCAGTACAGAGGTTTTCATCCACATAGCGTGGATTTTTTTTAATTGTTACCTCAAAATTACCAATATATCCAGATATATTTGTAACTTCCGCACAGGAAATTAAATTAATATTTTCATGATTACCTACATCAGCCATTTTGGGACCTAAAATACAGATTGAACAATCCATTGTTGGAAAAGTCTTATCGATGAGTGCCATCTTTCCCCCAATAGTAGGTGATTTTTCTACAAGTATAACTTCAAATTCATCAGCTAAATCTAATGCAGCCTGAATTCCTGCTACTCCTCCTCCAATAATTAACACTCTTCGTGTGATGGGGACAATGATATCATCAATTGCTTCTAATAACTCAGCTTTAGCGATTGCCATTTCAAGGATTTCTTTAGCTTTTTTAGTTGCTTCTTCTTTCTCTGATAGATGTACCCAACTACATTGTTCTCGGATATTAGCAACTTCTATTAGAGAAGGATTTATTCCAACTCGTCTCAAAAGCTTTTTCCATGTTGGTCCATGCAATCTCGGCGAACATGCTGCTATAACTATCTTCTCTATACCTTGCTCTTTAATTGCTGTTTCGATTTCTACTTGGCCTGGGTCAGAACAAGTATAATTATTAACTTGAACCAGTTTGATTCTTGTATCTTTTTCAATATCTTTAGCTAATTGATCAATATCAATGGTTCCCCCAATATTTTTTCCGCATTTACATAGAAAAACTCCAATATTAGGCTCTATTTCAGTTTTATCATCACTTTCAGTCATAAATTAACTCACTATATTTAAATCATCTAGTTTTTTCCTTATTTTGTGCTTTAATTCGAACTTGCTCTATTTTTTTGCTAAAACCTTCCCGTTCCTCTTCAACAAATTCTCCACATATAATAATCCCTTTCTTGAAATCAAAAGTTGCCTGGTGAGGAGGCCAATCAATCTTAATCCTAATTTGTTTTTTCAACCATTCTATCATCTCAATAGCGTCACCTAATTTATTTTTAGATCCATATTGAATAAAACAAGGAGCAAGTACTTCTATAAAACTGAAGCCTTCATTATCTAAGCATTTAAAAATACTTTTTTTTAATCTAAGAGTGTCATATCCAGGCCATCTAGCGACATAGGTTGCTCCTGCCGCAGCAGCTAGACTTACCAAATTGAAGGGAGGTTCTATATTTCCATAAGGTGTTGTTGAAGTAATGTCGCCAATCTGACTTGTAGGGGCTACTTGACCTCCAGTCATGCCATATATATTATTGTTTACACAAAGAACAGTTAATTCTACATTTCTTCTAGCAGCATGAATAAAATGATTCCCACCTATAGCAAAAAGATCTCCATCTCCCGATAGAACAATAACCTTTAATTTGGGATTTGCTAATTTTAAACCCGTTGCAAAGGGAATAGCTCTCCCATGTGTAGTATGGAAAGCTGGTGCTTTAAAACAGCCACTAGATCGACCAGTACATCCTATACCAGATACAATGGCATAATCTTTAGAAGTGAGTCCTCTTTCTTTAAGACAGCTTGTAATTGATGTAATTACTGTTCCAATCAAACAACCTGGACAAAAAATGAAACGGTGTAAATTTAACATATCACTTAAAGGATGACCAAGTGCTTTAGGTGGAATTGATACTTGATTTGATGGATTCATATGTTAAACCTCCTTCATCAATTTCTCGTATATAAATTTAGGACTAAAAGGTATGGTAGTAGGAATTGTAATACCAGAAACTGAAAACAAATGCCGAAATCTCTGGACTTCTCTAATTATCATTCCATTGTTCATTTCACAAATGATAACCTTTGAAACCCCCATTTGTCCTATTCTTTCCATTAATTCATCAGGAAAGGGCCAAAGAGTTTTTAATCGTACAAGTCCTACCTTATATCCTTTTTGACGTGCTTGCTCAACGACTTCTGATATCCCTCTTGCATTAATTCCATAGGCTAAAATAACGATATCAGCATCATCTAAATATTTTTCCTCCCAATCACTAATTTGAGGTCTTGCTTTCTTAATTTTATCACAAAGCCGTTTAATGAGAACTTCTGCCCCTTCTGGTGTCATTTCTGGATTACCCTCTATATCATGAGTTAAACCTGTAACATAAAAAGAATAATCAGTTCCTGCTATTGCCATTCCAGGCACAAGATCATCATCAAGAGCTTCAAAAGGTTTATATTCTTCAGGTGGAACTTGAGGTTTTTTACGCTCCACCAACTCAATATTTGAATGTATATTAACAACTTCCATCATTTGCCCTAAAATTCCATCTGAAGCTACAATTACAGGTACACGATATTTCTCAGATAAATTAAATGCATGAATGGTTAAATCGTACATTTCCTGAACAGTAGATGGGGCTAATACGATTATTTCATAATCTCCATGAGAAGCATATCTCGTTTGATATACATCAGATTGAGATGCATTTGTAGGTTGTCCTGTACTAGGACCTCCTCTCATTATTGTGACAATAACTGTTGGTGCTTCTAACATCACGCCCAAACCAATACTTTCAGCCATAAGTGAAAGACCTGGTCCTGAAGTTGCTGTCATAGCTTTCTTTCCGGCATAAGAGGCTCCAAAGCAGCTTGTGATTGAAGCCAGCTCATCTTCCATTTGAACAAATGTTCCATTAACTTGAGGAAGACGTCTTGACATATAAGCAGCTATCTCTGAGGAAGGTGTAATAGGATAACCCGCAAAATATAAGCATCCAGCTGTAATTGCACCTTCTGCACAGGCATAATTTCCAGTAGTGAGTATTCTTTTTTCTTGAAACTTTGCCTTACTCACTATTATTAACCTCCTTAATATCCGTTTCCAAAATATATAATGAAACCGTAGGACATAACCTTTCACATTGTCTGCATCCTGCACACTCTTCAGGTTTAACGACGATTGCATAGTGAAGCATACGACTGTTAAACATATCTTCACTTATTTCTATTATATCTTTTGGACAAAATGATAAACATAATTCACAACCATCGCATTGTTCAGAATCTATAAAGATTTCATACTTTTTCTCGGGAGTAGGAGGTGGTAAAATTGGTGTTCGTTTAGACTTTAACATTTTTTAATCATCTTTTTGTATATATACACTGACTATTTTTTTTCTCTTATGCTTTAAAATAATAGAGTCTCTTTTAAACTTGCTTTTTCACAGTATAAGAAACTCATTTAATAACGATTTCTTTATATAAAACTACTTTAGTACGAATTTAAAAGTCAAAATTTACAAGGTTCTATTAGAGAAATACAATTTATTGATTTTTATTTATAAATTCCCGATAGAGAGCTTGACCAAGCTGATAACTCTGAATATTAATGGCTCTAAACCCTTTTGGCATACTATTTAAAACTTGATCATAATATTCTTCTTTTAAATCTAAATTTCCGCTATTTTTAAGATATTCAGAAAGGAATCCTAAACATAGAATATTGGCGCTCTTGGGCATTTTATTTTCATCCGCTCGTCTTGTAATTGGAACACGATGGATTTTACCTTTCTGAATAATTTGCTCGGCGTTAACAATTGTGTTTTCATCGATAAAGGAGTTAGTTTTTTCATATATGCATTCAGCTGCACGTTCAAATCCATTTTGATCTATGGCAATAAAAATATCAGCATCTTTATCGCAGAATGGATATGAAATAGGACCAGAATTAAGAATAACATCACAATAAATGGGTCCCCCTCTAACGGAAGGTGTATAGTCAACTGTGAGTGTCGCATAATAATTAGCAACCATAGCAACTCGGACTAATACACTTCCTAAAAATTTGATACCTTGACCTCCTCTACCAGAAAATCTTATTTTTAATTTCTCATTCATGGAAAATATAAAAATATTTTATACCTATTATTTTAATTTAGTCTATGAAATTTTTAAAATATTATAATAAAGAGAAGAATTCTATATTTTATAAGTTATTCTAATGGTTCAAATATATAAGAATACACATTATCACCATTTAGATCATTACAAATTTTTTTATATATAGGTTGGAGTAGCATACCAGTTTTTAAATTGTCTTTATTGGTGATTTGTCCTAATGCTTTTACTCCGTTCTCAAATTGCACAACTCCCAGAGCATAAGATTCCTGTTCTCTAAATTCCATTGGCGTGGCTTTTAATATTGTATAAGTTAATAATTTACATGTTCCTGATGCCGTTATGGATTCAAATTTATCACCTTTACATTGTAAACATCTTAAATGGGTTTGGTGTTGCAAGAATCCACATTTTTTACATTTATTCCATATAATTTTCTCCTCAGCCTTCACAATCTTCATCTCTAAAAAGCACAATTTTTAGAAATCATTTTCAAAATATTAGGTCGATTGTCGATAAATATTCAGTTTTTAAGAAATATTAATCTTAATAAGAGTTGATAAATATTCAGTTTTTAAGAATATTATTCTTACTTAAATAAATGAAAGAATCAATAAAACCAGAAAAAATTCAGAAAGAATATTCAACTGGAAATTTAGGAAAGGAAAATGCAGCTGATTTATTAATTTCATTAATAGAGAGTAGTGAAGATACAGAAATTAGGGTAAGAAGTATTAAAGCATTAGAAAAAATAAATTTTCAAACTGAAAAGGTCTTTAAAACTCTAGAGAATCACTTAATATCAGATGAATGCGCTATTGTGAGAACTTCAGCTGCAAATTATTTAATTCATAATTTTCCAGACGATAGTCTACCCGCTTTAAGATGGGTAATGCAGCATGAAAAATCTCCTTTAGTTATAAAATTATTATATGATTTCCTAGAGAAATCTGGTTCTCCTCAATTTAAGATAATAGAAAAGGATCTGACACATTGGAGTGAAGAATTTTCTTCAAAAGTTGGAATAGTCCCTCAAGAATCAATTTTTTTTTTAGATTTGGAAGTACTATTTGCCAAAGGTAAAAAAAATTATGAGATTGATCCTTTTAATTATAAACATTTTGAAGAGTTAAGTGATATCAAAAATGGAGAACCTTGGTTAGTTATTAAAAATAAACATGTAGAAATTTTAAACTTTAATTATTTTAGTTGGAGTTTTATTAAAGATAACACTGATATTGTTAATTCTCTTTCTAAACTACAAGATCTTGATGTATATCTATGTTCATTAAGAAAATATAGTCATAATCAAATTATGA
>CAYNEU010000101.1:0-2604 GCA_964396275.1 uncultured archaeon
AGTAGTTGATAATCCCACTCTACTGTGTCTTTCAAAATCTGGAATCAAACCTTCCTTCCATTGTTCAATAATTCTAGGATCAGTTGGATCTGGAAATACTAAATATCCTCTATTCTGTAATAATTGCGCTCTTTCTAGAGATTCTAATCTTACTTCACCGCCTATTGCTTTTGCCCCTTGACCAAATTTAATTTCAAGCGACTTCACTTCTAATTTTGACATTACATAATCAAAAACTCCTAATCGAGTATCCTCAACATTTTTTTGTACAATAACATCACCATACTTGCCATCCCATAATTCTCTATACGTCTCAATTCTAAACTTCATATCCTGGGTATCTATAGCTTTTGGGTATATGCTATGATTTGCAAATCTCGCATATGGATCCATTCCTACGACGTTTTCCCCAACTGTTATACTTACACCTGCTAATGCTGCTCCCTTTGCTAATCCTTCCCAATTTCGCTTTGCCACATAAGTGCTACCTAATCCTGCTATTACAATAGGATACTTCTGCTTAATGTTTCCCCATTTAGTTGTTAGATTAACATTAGGAAAGATTACCTTATCTTCATGAGGTTCAATCCCTTGAGCCCCTCGAACTTCAAACTGAATTTGAAAATCACCATAAGAAAATCCAAAATCTTTTGGTGATCCAGCTGTAGAGTTTCCAAAATATTCCCTTTGGGGATATAGCACTTCTCGACCTCTGAGAGCAGACTTCGAAACCTCACAAAAAATAGGACAATCTGCTATACAGATTGGACATAATCCACTCTCACATGAATCTTCTACTCTTGTTCTAGACCCAATCAGACTTGATTGATGGGTAACCATTGAAAATTTCGTCATTTTTATTTAAACTCAAATTTTAATTATTAATTTATTTTTAGGGGAAATAAATCCCATTCTATTTGATAATATTTCATCAAGGTTATTTATAAATTTTAGGATAATTAATTAAACAATTATATAATTTTTGCAGTTTTTTTAATATACTTTTTTAGAGATCAAAGAAAAAACATGAACATTCTAAAGGTTTTAATGCAATTCGATGAAAGAATTTTTTATTTGTATTAACTAGTATTAAAACTTAGTGTTTTTTACTGAACAAATTTTTAATTTTAGAATAAAAATATTAAATGAAATTAGTAAAAGATCTTCTCTTTGGTGAAATTTTTATATAAGACATAGGATTAGACATTACTGAAAAATGGCAAGAGAATTTAGATTTAATTATTTAAAGTTCTTTTCTATAAGGAAAAATAAAAAGGTTATTAATCAATTATTTGAAGTGGAACTCTTGCCATGGATTGTCCCTACTTTCCATGGCAAGAGTAGTGAACAAATGGCATTTTTCTCGCAATGTCTGTCAAATTGGGTTGGAGGAAGGCAGGTGGTTAATTTTTTTTCTAAATTTATTTGAGGTGTAGGAGTTGATCCTTCAATTATTAGACTCTCGGGTATCCGTTTATGAGAACCATGGAAGGTCAATCCATCCACCTAATCTCTAAAACCTCTATCCGTTTTTAACTCTTTTCATTCACCTCCAAATTTTTTATTCATAGATTAGAACATAATCTCTTTCTAGCAAATCTTTTTGGATTTTAAGCCTCATAGAAGTTTCACAATTCCAATTATAGTCAATGGGATGTTCATAATCAACAATTCTTTTTTCTGGAAAATCTTCTGCAAATGATTCATAAGAGTTATTACTAGTCATTAAAGTACGGCAATTCCATTTGTGATTCTTTTTATTTTCATTAAATATCATACCGAAATATGTGGAATTACAACAACAAATTTTCCTGCCATATGAAAATTCTTCTCCGCAATTAAGACATTTTATCATTAATTTCTTCCCTCATATATAATCTTATACTAAATTGCTTCATATCTTCGTGGTTTTTTGTCATTCTGCACTTTTAACTTATCTGGCATTGTTTTTTGAATTCTTTTTATTACTTTAATTAAACCATTAGGGCTACTATAACCCATTGCCATTGACCATTCTGCACTTGAAGAATTTCCTATTTCTTTTAATTTATCCAAACATATTTGCTCATATGTTCGATACATTTTTTGTAAAGTCATGATAATCACATTAAATTGTAATTTTTGGTGATTTTAACTATTAACCTCCTTATTTGTTAATTTTTTTATAAGTGCGGGAAATGATTCCCATTTATTATTTATAATTATATTATATCAAATTATATACATTTATAAATTTATCGGTAAAGAATCTAAACATTTCTGTAAGCTTTAAATAAATTCACTAAACGAATATTCAGTTTTTCTTAATATTTGTGAAAATTGTTATAAAAATCAATAACTTTTGTTTCTCAAAAATAAACAATGTTATAAAATACATCTAAATAACTAAACAAATAAAAAATGAACTCAAAACACCTAATTCACAATATTCAGAAAAATTATATAAAGATCTTTTTCTCAAATAAGAAATAAAATAGTAGATTAATGAAAAAATCTTTCTTTTAACGGAGGGCATGTTAATTTATTTCGTTTCTCCTTTTTCTTTTAAACTAACAAAAGAACTAGCCTCTTTAATGGTATTTAATACAAAATGAGTATTAGTAC
>CAYNEU010000102.1:0-2324 GCA_964396275.1 uncultured archaeon
AATCAAAAGAATTTATATTTTTAAATAGATATAATAATAAATTTCTTGAAATTGAAGGGGAAGAATGAATGAGTAGTGAATTAATAAAAAGCTATAAAAATCATTTATTAAATGAAAAAAGCCCTTATCTCCTTCAACACGTTAAGAATCCTGTAGATTGGTATCCTTGGACAGATCAGGCTTTTTTTAAGGCTAAACAAGAGAATAAGCCAATATTCTTATCAATAGGGTATTCTACTTGTCATTGGTGCCATGTTATGGCACATGAATCATTTGAAGATGAAGAAGTTGCTGATTTAATGAATGATGGATTTGTATCGATAAAAGTGGATAGAGAAGAACGTCCCGATATAGATAAAATCTATATGACTGCTTGTCAAATGATGACTGGCTCAGGAGGTTGGCCACTAACTATTATCATGACCCCGGATAAAAAGCCATTTTTTGCGGGAACTTATTTCCCTAAACAAACTCGGTTTGGTCGAATTGGGTTAATAGATTTAATTAAACGTATTAAAGATCTATGGGCTAACCAAAGAAATGAGATAATGAATTCCGCAGATAAAATTACTTTTAGTCTTCAAAATATAGATCAAGAATCTCCTGGTGAGAAATTTTCAGAGAACACGCTTAAAAAGGCATATCAGCAATTATCAATACAATTTGATTCTGTGAATGGTGGATTTGGAGATCGTCCTAAATTCCCGACACCACATAATCTTATTTTTTTATTACGCTATTGGAAACGTACTGGTGATGAAAAAGCATTAGAGATGGTCGAAACCACACTTCAGGCAATGAGAAAAGGTGGAATTTATGATCATATTGGGTTTGGATTTCATAGATATTCGACTGATTCAATTTGGTTTGTTCCTCATTTTGAGAAAATGTTGTATGATCAAGCATTAATTGCAATGGCTTATATTGAAGCGTATCAAGCTACTAAAAATGATTTATACAAAAAAACTGCTCAAGAGATCTTTTCTTATGTTCTAAGAGATATGACTTCGTCAGAGGGGGGGTTTTATTCAGCTGAAGATGCAGATAGTGAAGGAGAGGAGGGAAAGTTTTATGTATGGTCAAAAGAAGAAATCAAACAAATTCTTAAAAAGGATGAATTAGATTTAGCCATCAAAATTTTTAATATCGAAGCATCGGGTAATTATCTTGAAGAAGTGTCAGGGAAAAAGATAGGTAAGAATATTTTGCATTTAAGAACACTTCCAGATATAAAATCACTTGAAGAAATTGAAAACATACGTTTAAGCTTGTTTAAAACAAGAGAAAAGAGAATGCATCCTCATAAAGATGACAAAATACTAACTGAT
The DNA here is from genome assembly GCA_964396275.1 of uncultured archaeon. Lineage (GTDB taxonomy): Archaea > Asgardarchaeota > Lokiarchaeia > Sigyniarchaeales > SOKP01 > Loki-b32. Next base: position 1,329 of record CAYNEU010000102.1, read on the forward strand.
TGGAATGGATTATTAATAGCTGCTCTGGCTAAAGCTGCTATAGCTTTCCAGGAAAAAAAATATTTAGGAGCAGCAAAAAACGCAGTTGATTTTATACTCTCAAACCTTCGAGAATCTAATAAAAAATTACTTCATCGATATAAAGACAATGTTTCTGAAATTCGAGGCTATTTAACAGATTATGCTTTTTTCATTTGGGGTCTTATAGAATTATATGAAGCTACTTTTGATATTTTTTACTTAGAAACGGCTCTCGAATTACATAAGATCCAAATAGAAGATTTTTGGGATGAAAATATTGGTGGTTTTTATTTTACAGCTCAAAATAGCGAAAAACTATTAATTAGACAAAAAGATATTTATGATGGAACAATTCCTTCGGGCAATTCAATTGCAATGTTAAATTTACTTAGATTAAGTTATATTACAGGAAATTATGAATTAGAAGAAAAAGCAGATGTACTTAATAGAGTTTTCTCTAATAAAATTAAAGCGAGTCCTCTTGCATACACTCAATTTTTAATTGCTATAGATTTCGCTATTGGTCCAACTTATTCATTAGTCATAGCTGGTGATTCGGATTCACAAGATACTATCGAACTAATAAAACAAATTCAACAAAAATACATTTTAAATAAAGTGATGATTCATAGAAATACCGAACGTGAATTTCCAGAAATTGATAAATTGTCGAACTTTATCCAATTTTTCATTAAAATAGAGAATAAAGCAACTGCTTATGTTTGCATTAATAAAACATGTAAGCCTCCTACATCAGATTTCCAAAAAGTATTTGAGTATCTAAATGCAACATGGAAATTTTAGATAAAAATACTAAAATATACTTTTTTTAAAAAAATAATTTATTTAAGAGATATGCGAAGAGTATTGAATCTTTAATTGGGAAAGCTAGTAATCTCATTAATCATCTTCAAAATCTTCTTCGTAATCGCCATCGTTATCCCAATCTTCGTCATCGTCATCATCATCGTCATC
>CAYNEU010000103.1:0-11026 GCA_964396275.1 uncultured archaeon
TTGGTCAAGCCAGTTCGTTAATCCGAATTCCTCAGCCATGTCAGCAATCTTCTTTTTATAATTTGGAATTTTATAAATTTTACAAAAAAATTTCAAATTATCATATCCCGTAATTCTAAAATATAACATTTCACTAGCAAACATTATTCCAATTAATGGTTTGACTTTTTTTGGTTGAGTTACTACGTCAAAACCATTAATTGTAGCATAACCACTTGTAGGTTGTTTTATAGTTGTTAAAATTTCAATTAATGTAGTTTTACCCGCTCCATTTGGACCTAATAAACCAAAAATCTCCCCTTTGTCTACAGAAAGATTTACATCTTCCAAAGCTTGGAGAAATTTCCATGGACCTCTTATTTTATATTTCTTAGATAAATCTACTGTTTCTATTATCTTATTCATATTAACTAATATCCTGTTATTCCGTATTTTTTATATACTAAATTAAATAGAAAAACCCCAATAAAAGGAAGAATTATTGATGTAGCAATTAAAGTAATAAAATGAATGGAATAAGAATAAATTGTCATTATAACATTATTTTGAATCCAAGTTATTCTTAAAAAATCAAAGATATAGTAAAGAGGATTTAAATCAATTATATTTTGGATGAATCTGGGAAATAACTCAAAAGGATAAGAAATACAACTAAACCAAAAAACAAACATCAATAAAAATGATAACACTTGCCATATATTTTCATTTGAAATCGCAAAGATTCCAAAAATTAACCCAACACCGCTAAAAATTAAAGCGATTAGAAAGTATTGTAAAATAATAAATAAAATCGTTGTTATAGAAATAGGCTCAATGATTATACCCCAAATAAAAAATATTGAAAAAGGAATAAAAATCATTACCATATGTGAAAAAAATATTCCGAATAGAAGATTAAATCTATTAAATGGTCCAACAATCAATGCAGGGAGCGTTTTCCAGAATTTTTCAGCACGAAATTGACCAGGAAATCTTCCTGTTATACCTGACATATGCGATATATTATGGGCAATAAATTGGTAGAGGATAAAATTACCGGATGTCCAGAACCCTATAGTAGATCTAAAATCAAAGATGTTTTGCATGATAATAAGCGGCATAAAAATAGCAATAATTTGATTAATATATCCAATAACTAATCCAATTTTATATCTTAGAGATAATTTGACATTTTTTTCTGTTAATGCTATAATCTGGGAAAGATTATCTTTGATTGTTTTTAGTTTAATCATTTTTTCCTAATCGGTCAATTTAGTCAGTAAATATGTTTCTATTTTTAAAAATTTTTTCTTATAATATTTTTCTAATCGTTAGATTTTAAATAATACCAGAATGTTTTTAACTCTCTTTTTTTTTTGATCTACCTACGCACAACACACTAGCACACGCAATCCATGGTGATATTCTTTCTAATATTCGAGATATAACTTTACCGAAAGGATTTAGTTTAAAATTAACACTATATAGAGCCCTTAAGAAAGGGAAATCTACCGCTAAACCGATAGCATGGTCTTTTGAACCATGAAAATCATGAGGAACTGTTAAAATTACCTCAAAATTTGATTGTTTTAAAAAACCTTGTAGTTCTTTTGCGGAAAATCTATATTCTTCAAAATGATAATACTTTTTTCCTTTTCCTTTTCTATCTAATTTGAAGAAATCGTTTTGAATATCAGACCCACTTATATATCCCATAATCCTTTTAAAAATTCCGTGAAATCGGTTTATAATATTTTGAATAGGTTGTATTATGATTTTTCTAATGATATTTACTGTTGGTGTAGAAAGAAATATTAAACCGTTTGGTTTTAAAACTCTATATGCTTCATTTAGGGGGGCGAGTGGTCCTTCCTCGAAATGTTCAACAACACCCATAGATATATACGCATCAAAATAATTATCAGGATAATCTAAATTCAAGATATCTCCTAATTCAACCTTTAGAGCATTGTCGTATTCCTTTAATTTCTGGATAGATAGTTTATTATTATCAATTCCTATAATATCATAACCACGTCTATTAAGATATATAACCCATTTTCCAAATCCACATCCTCCATCGATTATTATTCCTTTTTTTGGGATATAAGAAAGAAACATTACTCTTGGTGCAGTCTCAATTTCACATGCCTCTAATTCTTGTTCAATGGTCCTTGATGACCACATATTATCCCATAATATATCCTCAGGATTGTTATCAAAATAAAATAATTTTCTCAATTTCGTATTATACTCTTTTATTTAAAAGGAATATTTATAATGGCTTTTTTAATTAAATTTTTTTCATTTTTGTTTATTAAATTGGTTAATTTCTCTTTATCCTTTGTATTGTCAATATAAGTTTGAAGAATCAATTTTAATTCTTCGAATTTTTTATTCTTAATATTAATTAAATTAATCATTTCATTTGGATCATTCAAAATATCATATAATTCATAGATTTTGTTTCCATACCTAATTAATTTGTAATTGTCTGACCTTAAGTAATAAATATCATTTAATAGTTTTTGAATTAACTTATCATCAATTTGTCTTCTGTGATAATTTAAACGGTTAAACATTTCATTTTTATCTTTTAGAAATTCACCAAAAATGTATTCTGGTGTTGAATTTGTATCAATTTGATGGATTAATGATTTTGTAATATCAAGATACTCGTTATTTTCTTCTGGTATCCCAGTCAGATGAAGGATTGTATGAAACAAATCTTTCAATTCAACTTGTTTTTCCACTTTCTTACTTTTAAAGTTAGAATTATAAATAATTAATGGAACTCTAATTAATGATTCATAAACATTATGAAATACTCCATGAGTCCAATAATAATGATCATTTGGAGTTCCTAAGAGTTCTCCATGGTCTGAGGTGATTATAATATATGTATTTTCTAACATTCCAAGGTTCTTTAACTTCAGAAATATTTGTTTTATAATATAATCGCAATATAAAACACTTGAATCATAAAGTTTGTTTAATATATGTATCTTCTTCTCAGAAAGGTGTTTTGAGTTAAAATTGATTTTTATAAAGTTTTCTAAAGGGAACAACAAAAGACTTTTAATAGTTTTAAAATCATCAATCGAAAGATCCATAGAATTTAAAATATTCTTTGAAGAAAGATATGGAGCATGGGTAACCATTAAATTGAAAAATAAGAAAAAAGGTTGATTCTCACTATTTGATAAAATCTTTTGGAGGTTTGAATCAATTTTCCTTAAAGGGTTCACATATCTATCTCTTATCCACCTTTTCCAATTCAAATTCTTATAAATTCTTTCTAGAATAGTTTTAAATTTATGCCAAAAACTAAACCAAAATCCAGGTTTAATAAGGGCTTTAATCCATCTATCAACTTTATCCAAAAAATTATCCTTAAAAAGTAAATCCCAATTTAAAAAAGGATAATCAAATCCTCTGAATAATCCTGCCTCTTTAGTTAAATATGGATTTTCAGTGTATAAAAATGTATAATAACCAAAATCTTTTAAAATCTGAGATAAAACGGGTACTTTTTTACTTAACTCGTAAATATTTTTAGTCAAAATATAGTTTTGGTGCTCATAGAGTCCAGTAAATAATGTAAAATGAGATGGTAAAGTCCATGTACTATTTGCGATACAGTTTTTAAAATAAAGTGATTTATCTAATAAGGTATTAATAAAAGGAGTAAGATACATCTCTTGATACTGTGAAAGTATTTTATCAGCTCTTAACGCATCTAATATAATGAAAATGATGTTTGAATTATTCAGTTTAATTAACCATCGTAGATTTATTATCTGAATATAGTAAATCTAAATTAAACTTTTTGAAAAAACAAAGGATTTACAAAATGCTCAATGGTTAGTAGATTAATTTATTATTTTGAAAAATGGAGGAATTATTTATCTTTTGTAATTATTCCAATACCTGCCCAATTTTCATTGTTTCTAGTAATCAATTCCTTATATTCATAATTATCTTTAATATCATTCCAAAATTGGGATACTTTACAGTTTGATTCTGGTAGATGTTCTACGATATCATGAAATGCAATTATACCATTCCTTCTCACAAAAGGAGAAAAATTTTCAAAATCCTGTTTAACACCCTCATATGTATGATCTCCATCGATGAATAAAACATCAAGTTTTGAATTTTTTAAAATTTTCTTTACGTTTTTAATAGTTGATGTTTGATGAGAATCTTTTCTTAAGAAATGGATCTTTTGCTTTTTTAATCTGTATAATTTAAAAAAAGGGATTTTTGCAGGCGAATAACTCGCATAGCTACGAATGATTGGTAAATCAATCGTAATTATCTTAGCTTTTGGATTGGCAAATTTTGTGAAAAAGAATAGAGTTCCACCTTCTGAGGTTCCTATTTCAAGAATGAACTTAGGTTTAGATTTTTTTATTAATTCGATAAATTCAATCAATTCTTCTTTTTTCTGATGCATCATAACTGTAACTGTATATCGGGACTTTTTAAAGAGCTTGTATTGAAATGAATCAATAATATCATAAAGGTCTTCAATATTTCTTAGATTTATAGATAACTTCTTCAGTTTTAATCCCGCCAAGAAATAAATTAATCTAAGGTAAAAATTTATAGAATCTACGCAATCAAGGAGTATCCTGCCTTTTAAACGTTTTTGTAATCTCCAGAATAAATTTATCATTGATTTACCTTATAAATTTAAAATCTCTATTCAACGACATAAAGTTATTGATGAATTAAATTTTAATTACTAAATATTCTTTTTCATTCTAAAATGAATTAAAAGAAGTAGCTCTTACTCATTAAGCAGAAATAAAATAATGTATTATATTAGAAAAATTTAAGAAAATTAAATTATTTTTAGTTTCAAATACATCTAATCAATTATTAAGGCTTCTGTATGGAAAAATTAGTTTCTCTAGTTCTAATAAACTATAATAATTACAAATATACTATTGAATGCTTGGAATCATTGAGGCATCAAAATTACAAAAATTTTGAAATTCTGCTTTTAGATAATGGGTCTAAATATGATTTATTTCTGGGATTAAAAGAGGAATTAGAACAATTTAATAATGATTTAGATATAAATCTAATAAGAAGCGAAAAAAATCTCTATTTTGGAGCAGGAAATAATAAAGCAATCAAGATAGCTAAAGGAAAATTTGTATGCTTATTGAATAATGATACTGAAGTAATGCCCGATTTTATTGAAAAAATGGTAAACTTTTTAGAAGAAAATCCTCAAGTAGGAATGATTGCTCCAAAGATTAAATTATTTCCTAAAAAAGAGCTTATTTGGACAACAGGAGGACAAGTTAATTTCAATACTGGAGATGTTGTGACAAATAGAGGTTTTTTAAAATCTGATCCAGAAGATAAAATGTATAATAAAATCGAACCAATTGATTTTGCCCCTGGAACTGCACTTTTTGTACGAAAAGAATACTTGGAGAAAATTGGGTTAATTGATGAGATTTATTTTATGTATTGGGAAGATCCAGATTGGAATTTTAGAGCAAAACAATTAGGTTATGAAAGTTATTATGTTCCAACAACCATCGTTTATCATAAGATTCCAATTCTAAGAAGCTTATATGATAAAAGACAAATCTTTAATGATTTCTTTTTTAAACGGAATAAACAAATTTTTGTATGGAAATTCGCCTCGTTAAAAGAAGTAGTAAAATTCTATTTCTTATTCTTCTTTGTCTTATATTTTGACTCTATTAAAAATGTGAAGAGAAAAGAATTTTTTATTTTATATTTAACTTTCGCGGCAATATGGCAAGGATTTAGAGCTGGTTTCAAGAGAAGAATTCACCGATCCTGTAGAAAGAATTTAATTAAAGACTATCACTTTGCTCAAAAACTTCAGAATCTTTAAACCAGTATCCAAAAAGCTCAATGATTCATATTCCAATGATGTTCGATTGATAAGATTTAAGTTATTTTGATATTTTCAAAACACATACAAAAAACTTTTTTCAATTCAAGGTTAGTTTTTGTGGGAAAGTTAGTCTCTGTAATAATTTTAAATTATAATAATAATACATGCACTTTAAATTGTTTAAAATCATTAGAACATCAAAATTATAATGATTTCGAAGTCATTTTAGTGGATAATGGTTCAAAAAATGATTCATATTTAGAATTGAAAAAACAGCTTAATAATCTTAATGATATTTTAAATTTAAAACTAGTTAGGAACAATTACAATCTTTATTTTGTAAGTGGGAGTAATAAAGCGATAAAAATTGCTAAAGGAAAGTATATATGCCTGTTAAATTTTGATGTAATTGTCTCCCCAGATTTTATTGAAAAAATGGTTGAATTTTTAGAAACCCATCCAGAAGCTGGAATGATTACCCCTAAAATTAAAATTTTTAAAGATAAAAGAATTCTTTGGAATACTGGAGCGTACCTTAACTTCAGATCGGCCATAGTTATAGGTAATCGCGGGTATTTAGAGTATGATCCACAAAATAAGAAATATAATGATATAGAAACTATTGGTTTTGCTCCTGGAACAGCAGTTTTTATAAATAAAAAAGTTATTGACGATATTGGATTGATGGATGAAATTTTTTTTATGTATCATGAAGATCCTGATTGGAATTTACGAGCCCAGAAGAAAGGATATAAATCATACTATGTTCCAACGACAATCGTTTATCATGATGTCCCTCGCATTATATCAGAGGACAGAATGATTTTCAACCACCATTTTTTTACGAGAAATTCACAAATTCTTGTCTGGAAGCATGCAAAGTTGATAGATATTATAATATTTTATTATATTTTTAGTATTTTGAATTTAGGGATAATCTTTCTAAATATTTTTACAAGAAAGTTTAAATCTGTTATTATAAGACTCAATTCGATTTGGCAAGGATTTAGAATAGGCTTAAAAAGAAGAACAAACCGTACTTGCAAAAAATATATAATCTCTGATTATAATTATATCAAAAAAATCCAAAATTTTTGATATTTTTAATAATTCAATTAAGCATATTTTAGAATTTTATTTAATGCATTTAGCAATTTTCGAAACACTTTTAATCTCTGCAAATCCCCAAGCAGAATTGGATCTAAAGTTTTTGATAGTGTTTGATAAGGTAACAGTTTTCCTTCTCTTTTTGATTTCTCTCTTATATTTTTTAAAAATTTTATATTGAATATAATCCATAGATATATCTTAAGCCTTAATTTAAATTTCCTAATAAAGACTGAGTGAAAAAGTAAGATTAACTCTATAAGAATAATGAATGGTAATAATTTGTGCACATCATTAATATTTCTAATAACTACAATGAACCTATTTCGTTCGAGGAAGTAGTATTGAAAATCATTTAGTGATTGGTATTTTTTTTGATGGATAAGAAAAGGGGTATTGGTTGTATATATTTTATATCCATTTCTTAATAATTTTAATGAGAGATCGGTATCCTCATAATACATAAAGAATTTTTTGTAAAATCCTCCCATTTTTAAGAATAATTCTTTTTTTATAAAAAGTGTTCCACCCGAAAATCTTTGAGTTCTTTTTATAATCTTATTTTTGGGTAATTCCTCACCAACTTCAGGGGTATAAGAGAATCCTAAAAAATGATTTTTTGCTCCGAAGTAATGAATTTTTCCCGTTTCAAAAACTAATGCTGGAGATATGACAATTTCGGGACTTTTTTTAAAAATCTTATAGATTTGCTTTAGCTTATCAAAAAAGTCAGGTGGGAATAGGACATCTTGATTTGTAATAAAAACAAATTCACCAATAGAATTTATTACTCCCAAATTACACGCTCCAGCAAATCCTTCATTGATGCCATTTTCAATTAGTTTAATGTTAACATCATTTTCATAAGATTTTATAGTATTCACGGTTGAATCTGTTGACATATTATCAACAATAACGAGTTCAATTTCATCTAAATTATTCAGAGCTTTTATGGACTCTAAATTTTTCTTTAGACATCTTGCTCCATTAAAAGCTGGAATAATAATTGAAATCGAAGGATTTGGTTTTTGCATAATTTTAAGATTCTCGAAATATTCGAAGAATATACAATAAATATAAACAGTTACTTTTATTAATAATTATTTTGCTAAATAAATTTAGATTTAATAATTTTATGAAGGATTTCTATAAATAAAAACAATGGACAGCGTCTATTCTATAGCAGAAAATATAATTTATTTTATAAGAACCAGAATTCAATTAATTATTTTTCTAACTTCAATTATTTCTATCTTTTTTATCTTCTTAAAATTAATTAATATAGAAATTATTACATGGATTTCTATGAATCCAATTCTTTTATTTTTAATTCAGTGTTTCATAAGATCAAGTTCTATTTTTGCAATATTATTCTTGCCTACTTATCCGCTTATTTTTCTTGTACTTAAGAACAATTTATACCATTTTCGAGAAAAGCTAGGGATTGCAATTGTTTTAAATTTATCATTCTACATTATAATTGGATTTATTGGATCTTGGATTAATTTACCAATAACATTTGAATATTTCTTTTTTAGTATGCTCTTAACTTATTTTTTACTCGGTTTAATAGCGATTTTTCTTAGTTATCGTCGAGGAACAATTTTGTTTTTTAAAAAACCAGAAAAAATTGGGTTTAAACGATTAATAGAGGAAGATTTTTCTTTGTATAAATTTATCATTAAATCTCTCTCATTAAATGGGATTTTATTATTTATTTTCATCGTTTTAATTTGTATTTTAAATCTTGTAAATACAAGTATTTTTGCAGGTACAGATCCATGGCTTCATATTTCAATCGTTAGGTATATAACAGAAGTAAATTATATTCCAATGAACGAGTATTATGGAGCATTAGGATTGCACACATTTGGAGCTGTAATTTACTTTTTTTCTGGAGTAGATTTAATTTTATTACCCAAATGTTTTATTTTTTATACAATTCCTTTATCTTCATTAATTTTATACAATCTATTCATGAGAATATTTAAAAACAAGAATTTAGCTATTTTTGGGGTCTTTTTATTAATGTCGTCATTTGGATTTTCTTGGTTTATGATGGTTCAATTTTGGCCATCGGGTATTGCATTAATACAAGGATTAGTTATATTTTTTATTCTTTATGTAAGATTACAAGGTTTAACTAAGGACCATATCCCAAAAAGGGAAGATATTTCATCAAATATTTTATTTTCATATATTTTATCAATATTTATATTCATAAGCTCTTTACTGACACATTCATTATTAACAATGATTTTATTAATCTCTTTTTTATGGTTTTATTTGATATATTTTGTAAAAGATTATAGAAGGGGTTTTGATATACTGCTTGTAGTAATGTTTTTCTGTTTTTTTTTTCTTTTTTACTATTTCAATATCAGTGTCGGGCATTTTCAAGTTTTTGATCCTTTTAGAATTTTACCATGGTATTATCTACTTTTTGGAGCCTTAGCTTTTACATTTGTAATAACATTAATTCTACTACGTTATCGAAGATCAATGGATTTTTCTAGAGGAAAATTTAGATTAATAATAACTGGGAAGAAAAAAAGAATATATAAAAAAATCGAAGATAAAATCATATTTCCATTAATTTTTGGGCTAACAATTATTCTCTCTATTGTTTTTACTCTCGTTAATCTAACTGTCTTTAGTATTTCTATTACGTATGTTTTTTATTTTATAGAAATGTTAATTATAAGTTCATTTGCGATATGGGGATTGTTAATTTTCCAATATAAGCCAAGAGGCAAACCTTTGTTTCTATGGGGCTTAGCATTAGATTTGATGTTTTTATTAATGTTTCTTTATGATGCGGTAATCGGGTTTACTACTTTCTTTTTAAGAGTATACTTTATAACTACAATAATAATTTCAATAGGATTTGTATCTTATCTATATAAACTAATAAAATTAAACTCATTTCAAAAGAGAAAATTTAAAATATTCTTAATTTTTGTGGTTATTTTTTCAATATATACCCAGAATCTTTTTGATTCTACAAGCATAGATATTTTTTGTTTAAAAGAACGAGAAGTGAATTCTATCCAATGGTATTCAAACTATACTTCTAATGAAACAGTAATCATTTCAAAATTCGGTTGGTATGCAATTTTTATATATTATGACTATCCTTTTGAAGATAAGAATAAAGAACTTCCTTTAGAATCAATTCATAACTTTTTATTAGTAGATAACCAATTAGTTCATCCAGATTTACATATTTCTAACGGTTCAAACGTATTAAAAAATTTAAAATTAGAATATAATACAGATGTTATTTTAGTGTTGCCTGAAGAATATTATTCACCATTCAGCTGGACATTTTTTGATCAACTTACTACAGAAGAAATAGAAGCTTATTATAATTTAGATTATTTGAATAGAATTTTTTCAGCTAAAGGAGAATATGGTGAAGATTTACCCTATTATTGGGTTATTTAACCAGTTTTTACTCTAATCTAAAAAGAATCCAAACCTAACAGAATTTTAAATTATTTTTAGGAAGTTTTGTAAATATTTTTAAGAAGAAAGTCTATTTTTAATAATAGTAAGAAATACAAATTTTTAACTGTGGTAATTGTGGATAAAAAGCGAATCTTAAAAGAAGCTCAGCGAATTGCAAAAGATTTTTCTTTTTGGATGGTTTCGGGAAATATAACTCATTTATATGGCTATGTGCATCAAATTCCTGATGTAAAATATGAGTTAGAAATTAAATTTGAAGAAGATTTTCCAAATACTCCCCCTCTAATGATTTATCACGATGAAATTAAAGAGCTATTAGGAGATTTTCAGTTAAATAATATTATTAATTGGACAGCTGACTCCGTTGTAGTTAATATTATGCATGAGCTCAAAGCAAAAATTGAAGATACTTTAGAGCCAAAAGAAGAAATCCCAGAACAAAAAATGATCCATATTGAAGAAGAACAAATAACTGATAATTCATCTGAAAAGGAAGATTACATTACACCTGATCTAAATGCTTACCCTCCAGAATTTCCCAATGATGAATATGTCACTCCTTTAGATTCAACTAGTGAT
>CAYNEU010000104.1:0-17528 GCA_964396275.1 uncultured archaeon
TGATCATACGAATCATACTATTTAAATGTATTGATGAAAAGAAAATAATTCATAATTTTGAATTCTATTAGTATATAATTATCGAATATACTACAAAATTGATTAAAGAATGATTCTATTGAGATTAGAATTCTTCAGAATTGATGAATAAGCTGATATTTATTTTAAGTTTATAATTAATTTCTCCATACTTAAGTTCCAAACTTTTTCTGGAGCTCTTTTTTGTTCACTAGGTTTGTATTCTTCCAATATTATGATTCCAACTGATTCTAATTCTCTCAAATGATAATATAATGTAGGTTTTTTCAACTTTTTTTTGATAATATGATTGCATTCTCCTTTGCAATACTTCATTTCCTCTGTTACTTTTTCTCTTAACTCAGTTAAATGATTAAAAATCTCATCAGAAGATTTTGGACCATCTCTTAAATATTCAATTATTTTCCATCGAATTCCACAGTGTAATGCACGTACATAATCTTCTATTTCAGAGAGTTCAATTTCTTTCATAAGATCCCAATTTTCTAATCTTTATGACTATATAATAAAATAAGAAATATTTAAATATAAATTTTGATTGGTTAAATTTAATATTTAACTAAATAAAATATAAATTAAATTATTAAACCTGATATAATAAAACAATAATGGTGAAAAATGAAAATAAAAGAAAAAGAGTCTGATTGTACACATCCAGAAATTAAGAAAAATCATCCAAACGGTTGTTCTTTAAATCAAGTTATTAAGTGTCATGGTGATCAACCACTTTCAGAGCTGTTCAAACATATACAACTTTTAGATAAGGATGAGTAACTCTAATTAATCTAAAGGTGATAATTATGAACGCAATAACAGTAAATAACTTATCAAAATATTTTAAAATATCTAAACAAGGAAAAAAGAGTAAGAAGAGTAAGGAAATTCAAAATAGTAAAAATAAAACTGTTCGGGCTATAGACAATATTAGTTTTACAGTAAAAGAAAGAGAAATTTTTGGTTTTTTAGGACCAAATGGAGCAGGGAAAACCACTACTATTAGGTCATTAACAGGTGTATTAAAACCTACTAAAGGAAGAATTAAGATATTTGGAGAAGATATATGGAAACATCCAATACCAATAAAACAAGTAATCGGTAATGTTCCTGAGATGGCAAATGTATATATGGATCTCACTGCCCTTCAAAATTTAACATTTATTGGAGAGTTATATGGAATTCATAAAAAAGAAAATCTAAATCGTGCCGAAATTTTACTTAAGAAGTTTGAACTGTTTGAAAAGCGTCATTTCAAAGCAAAAAAGTATTCCAAAGGAATGAAACAAAGATTATTATTATGTATGGCTTTAATGAATAATCCAAAATTATTATTTCTAGATGAACCTGTAAGTGGATTAGATATTCAATCAGCTCGAGTAATCAAGCAATTAATCAAAGATTATAACAAAAGAGGAATGACTATATTTTTGACGACACATGATATGGGTGTTGCCAATGAGCTCTGTGATAGAATAGCCATAATTAATAACGGGCACATTATTAAGTTGGATACCCCCGCTAATTTAAAAAAATTAACTCAGGACTATCTCGCAATTGATTGTTATTACGAGAATGCACAACAAATAGAAGGGATTGAAAATCTAAAGACCGTTAAAGAAGTGCAAGAAATAAAAGATGGTTATCATATTATTGTGGAAGATGTGAACGATGCATTATATGAAATAGTTAATCATGCTAAATCGAATAACCTAAAAATAACTCAATTCAATACTCACCAACCAACTTTAGAAGATGCTTTTCTCAAAATTATTGAAGGAGGTGGAAAAGATTAACGAAAAACCTTTTATATTAGAACAATCTAAAATTAAAAAAATAATTACTCAAATAAGAAGATCTTTTGCTATTGCGAAGAAAGATTTCAGAATTTATTATAATAAAGGTCCGGTCGTAATTCAAGGAATATTATTTCCAGTCATTCTTTTTTTTGCTTTTACAATTGGGCGAAATATTGAGCCAATTTATATGATTTCTGGATTAATGGCCATGGTTTTATTTTTAACATCTACATCCATCGGACCTGTTGTATTTCCATGGGAAACGAGACAACAAACTCTTGAAAGATTAATAACATGTCCTATCTCAATCAAAACTGTCTTACTAGGCAGTGTTTGGGGTTCTTCGATTTTTGGAATGTTATTTTCTTTGGTTCCTCTTGTATTAGGGATAATCTTCTTATCCATCCAAGTTTCCATAGACTTATTAATTGTCATTATCGGTATAATTGTTGCAGCTTTTTCTTTTTCGAGTTTTAGTTTGATATTATCAGTACCTCCAACCGATATGCCAGCAAATACAATGATTTTAACAATTCTAATTAAATTTCCATTAATATTTATCAGTCCTCTTTTTATGCCAATAAGTTCGACTCCACTAGCTGTTATATCTCCATTAACTTATTTTATTGATATAATCAATACAGGATTAGGAGGAAATAGTTCATTCGGTACTTGTGGATTATTATTCGATTTTACAATTTTATTGCCACTTGGATTTATTTTTTTATTCCTGTCATTCTTTCTACATGGAAAGACTCTACAAAAAAGATTTCGGGGATAGACTAAAAATCAAATCTTTAGTTTTTTTTATTTTTGAATGATATAATTTTTAATTAAATGATAACTTTTCAGCTATTATTCAAAGACCTTTATTTCAGGATGTTTTTTTGCTTCTTTAAATATTGGCCCTTTTGCGATAAATCCGATAGCTAAATGGCTACCTCTTCCAGAAAGCAAATTATCGTTTTTATTAATTCCAAAAACCTGTAAAGTTTTTTCTGGTAGATTTATACTCCTATCTTTTTGGATTGCTAACCAACAGTACTTTTTATTTTTAAATTCGATAATCTCTCCCTCAGGTATCTTATAATTGGCTAGTGAAGTATGTTTGTCTGTTAAATCTTTCATGATGGAATTTTTTAAAATCCTCACAGAACTTAATCCAAATCCACCTGAAGTTTTACTACCTGAAAATAAGATAACATATTTCTCTAGTTTTAAATTATACTCCTTAAAAGCTTCGGGAGGAATTTTAACCTTACCTTGATTTCCTACTCTTGACCATCCAAATAAGTACTTTCCTCCCTTTACAATTTGTGGCATTAATTCTGCCCCTTTTTTATATATTAAATTTTATTATAAATTAATATATCAAAAAGATCAGCTTTTAATTCATATTTTTCTTTTAGATTTGATTGGTCTAATATTTCCGTTAATTCTTCAGGTGTGTATCCCGCATTTATCGAAGTTTTCCAGCCAATTCTCATAAATTTAGGGATAAACCATTTCATTGTATGAAAAATTACTTTTGCTCCTAATCTTATATCTCGTCGACCATCAGAAATATAAAAAACACCATCTGGTTTCAGAACTCTAAAAATCTCATTGAATACATTTATAGGATTTTCCCAATGATGAAGGGTACCATTTCCAAAAACAACATCGAATGTGTTATCTGGAAATTGATACATATTTTCAGCATTTCCATGAATATAAGAAATTCGATCATCAATACCTTCCTTTCTTATGTTTTTATTAGCTACACGCATCATATCTTTAGAAAGTTCAATTCCAATTATTGTTAGCGAAGGATCTTGTTTTGCCATCATAATTCCAATCCATCCTGGTCCTGGTCCGATCTCTAAAATTTTTGAGTTTTCTTTAATAGCAAGTTTTTTAAATATAAAATTTATCAAACGCCGATATTCGCCTTCCATTTTTCTGCATGCTTCACTATATTCTTCTGTTGTGAAGTCAATCTGATCTAATATTGCTTCACCCTCAGGGATTCTTTCGCATATTTTTTTACTTTTACTCACAATTATCATCTCATTTCAATTTTTAAATTATCTAAATAAACAAAAATGAGAATTCTATTTAAATAAATTCTTATTGTCGTCCTATCTCGACAACATATTTATATAATAAAAAATGTTAATTAATTATTATATAATTTATGAAAAAGTATGAAAGATAAGGAAAAAGAAATATATAGTCAAGATTTACAAGATTTTGGTTTAACTGCTGAGGAAGCTATAGTCTATTTAGCACTAGTTGAAAGGGGGCATAATGGTGATATGGTAGGAAGATTAAAATATAATCTTCAAATTGTACGTACAACATTATATGGAATATTAGAAAAATTAAGTGATAAAGGTTGGATTGAGATTTTAGAAATAAGGAAACAACCTCGAAGGATGAAATTTATAGCTAAACCCCCCTTGGAAATTTTTAATGAAATAGTAGATAATTTGGAAGTAAAGATTGAGAAATTAAAACAAAAGAGGTTGTATATTGGAGATACTCTAGATAAACTATATCAAGAGAAAAAAGAGTTAACGATTGATACTATTCATCCTGGTTCTCAAAAATACATAGAACCTCTTATTTCAAAGAGGTGGAAAGTTAAATCAGAAGTTATCGAACATTCAGAATCTTTAGGTCGAATAGTATATGATTATGAACTGATAGGTCATAAAGGAACATTTACACAGGAATGTGGTCTCATCATTTTCGAATATAATTATAAAAGAAATATAGAGAATGATAGTAATTTAATTCAAGCTAATTTGAATTTGCTACTGAGTAAAACTGAATATGAGATTAAAAATAGTGAAATTCCCGACTTTGAAGATGTGAAACTTGAAGAAACAAAATTTAATGGTTTTTTAGGAGCATTAGTTTATATTAAATTTAAAGAAGGTTCAATAGTTAGAAATTTAACTAAAGAAGAATGGGTTTTAATCGGAAAAGAAGCAGCAATTCCAATCAAAAATAAGATATTTCTAATTCATGGAGAGGATAAAAACTTTCAAATTTTAAAAGAAGTCATTATTAATACTGAAAAATTTCATCATTTAGTATAATATCTATAATTTAGATAAATTAGTACGTTAATTCAACCCAATTTTCTATTTCAAGATAAATTTTTTTCAAATTATTTATTTGTTCTTCATTTGCATCCCAATAACCTCTGTTATTAGCTTGAAGCATATTTTTGATTATGTCCATCATTGCAAACCTATTATTATCCTTTAAACGTTCCCTCAATTCTTCGTTTTCTATATATTGATTATATGCTTTATCCCAAATCCAGTTATCTACTTCATGAGTTGTAGCAGATAAGCCAAGAAAGTTTTCTACTCTTTCAGCTATTTTTTGACCGCCATGATATTTATGCTTTAATAACCCATTAATCCATTTAGGATTCAAAGAACGCGTTATTGCGCCTTCTTTAATGCTTTCCTTTAGAGTATTTACTTTAATTTCTTTACTAGAAGAATCTGCTATATAAATATTTGCCTCCTTTCCATTAATTTGTTTGTATGTACGAGCTAATCCTCCAGTAAACTCATAGTAGTGATCTAAGTCTGTTATTTGATATTCACTCGAATCTCTTATTTGACTCATTAATTTAATTTCATTAATATTTAATCTAAAATTCTTTTCTAATTGTCTTACTTTTTGGTTCTTCATATATGCAAAACTCATATTTTTAAGGTAATCTTCTGCTAATTCTGTTTCATCATCCCACTTTCCAGCAGCTATTATCTCTGTCAAATTTGTATTATATTTTCCTGGAGGTGGACCAAATACACGTGCTTCGACATTCTCTACTCCTTTCTGCTTCAATGTAACCATCGATTTTTTCACATAATTATTTTCAACATCTTCATCTAGCTCTGCTACTAATTCAATTGCTTTATTAATTAATTCTAGATGATAAGGAAATGTATCTCGAAAGATACCACAAATTGTAATAATCACATTGATTCTCGGATGATTCATTTCTTCTAAAGGTATGATTTCTAATTCAGTGGTCCAAATGGATTTATTTTTAACGGATTTAACTCCTAAATAATTAAAAATTTGCCCAATAGTTTCTCCCCCAGTTTTCATAGTTTCAAAGGCCCAAAGTACTACACTAACAGTTTCGGGCCACTCATTATTATTGGTTTTGTAATTTTGAATTAATTTTTCTGCTATTTCATTTCCTCGTTTTATTGCAGTAGAATTAGGTATTAGTCGTGGATCAAAACCATATGAATTTTTTCCAGTTGGATAAATATGAGGAGAACGGATTGGATCCCCTCCTAATCCTGGCTCAATATATCCTCCTTCCAAAGCATGGATAATATTGTCTAATTCAAGAGAATTCTCAATTCTGTTTTTTAAAGACAATATCCATTTTATTGTTAATTGATTCTTTTCTTCACTTATACTATATTCAGATACTAACCTTTGATTAATATCTTCAAAAGACAATTGATTTGCATTACTCTCAAAAAAAGTGTTTAAGTAATTTTTAACCTTTTTCACATCAATTTTTTCTTTGTTCTTAAAGTATGAAAGAAATTCTTCGATATAATCCGGTTTTTCAGGTGAGTGTAATAAAATCATTCTAATTAGATCAAATTTTTGTTGAGAAGAATAAGATTTTCCTAATGTATGAAGCCCCATGGGAATTACAGAAGCTTTATATCTATATAATTTATCTTCCAGTTCTGCTATATGTTCGTAGTCAATATTTATATTTTTTGCTAAATCTTTAATTTCTTTTTCGAGATCATCGATTCTATTGTTCTTTTGATTTTTAATATTAAAAGAAAGGTTTGTATTTTGATATTCAGATATTAATAGCTCTAACTGAGCAAATTCTTGATACAATCCCGCGTTTTTGAATGAAGGTCCAGCATGATTAATAATAATCGCATTACTTCTTCTTTTAGCGATAGCTGATTCACTAGTATTTGTAATATGATAATAGTAAATATTTGGTATGCTACTAATTAAGTTTAAATTAAAATCATAAATCCAACCAGCACATTCCTTACCTGGAAGAAATTCTTCAGTTCCATGAGTTCCAACATGAATTATAGCATCTATATTTAAAATATTTTCTAAATAACGATAAAAAGCGAAATATTGATGATGAGGGGGTAAATTCTTATTATGATATTCATTAGGATCTCCAGATACTTTACTTCTGGAGGGTTGTAGACAAATATATATATTACCAAATTGAATAATGGGTAATTTGAGATGTGAATTGTCTACCATAATCTTACCGGGTGGAGGTCCCCAATATTCAATAATTTCATCTTGGAGATGTGAAGGGAGATTTTTAAAAAATTTAATATAGTCTTGTTTAGAGATTTTATGTCCTTTATATTTTTGGATATTCATATACTTTGGTGTATTTACAGCACCAAAATCAATAAACAAATCCATTAAATTCTTGTTTTCAGGGATTTTTTCTGTATTGTATCCTTCTTTAATCAGTTTTTCTACTAAATTCTTGACTGACTCAGACACATCTAAATATGCAGCATTACCTATTTTATCTTCCCCAGGAGGATAGTTATAAATAATAATTGCTAATTTTTTCTCAGAATTTTCTTTTATTCTCAAATATAACCATTTTTTAACCCTTTGAGCATAGAATTTAATGTTTTCAATTATTGGTTGTACTTCTAAAATATTGGATTTTAAATCATCAGAATATCCTAAATTTTTAAGACTGCCAACAGTAATCATTTCTATTCTTCCATCTAATTCGGGCATTACAATTGCAATCACTTGGTTAATGGGGTTAATCCCTTCATTTGATTTAGTATATTCCTCAAAAGGCATATCATATTGTATAATTGGATTAAATTGTGGGATATCTAATTTTTTAAATAAATCCCTTGTTATAGAGGTATCTCCACCAAAAGGACCCCCATTTAACTGAAAATATTGAAGATTAATAACAGCGCTTATTAATTTTACTTCATCTTTAAAAAATAGTTTCTTATAAGCTTCTACATTTGTTAAAACATCAGAAAAAACAGGAAGAATATTAAATTCTGAGAAATTTTTCATAAATTCTTTAACAATAGGTAAAGATTGTTCAAAGTATAATCCTCCATAAAAAAATATTCCTATTGTTTGTTTATTATGGTCTATTGGCTTTTTTCTAAAATAAACTTCAGTATTATTAAAATATTCATTCAATTGAGGATCATAAATGCCAAAAGAGGGAATCTTTTTTGGTTTGGGAACTTTAATATTTTTATATCCTAAATAGTGCTTTAAAAGAAACAGGAGCATGTTTTTATGATTCTCAGCGATGCCTCCCAATCCATGTACCCAGTAATCCATCATTATGACCCAATAGCGCGCATGTCTTAATACTTTAAAAGGGAACACTTTTCCTAAAAATTTCAAAAACTCAGTCATTCTTTGTCCAAATCTTACTGCTTTCGTTAAATCTGGTATTTCATCGATATTATACTCCCTATTTTGAGGAGAAGGTATTTTTCGGGCTTGAAAGGACCCCATTTTTGTTAAACCTCTTATTTCGCTATTCCCTCCCACTAATGCGATTATTTCTTTGGTATCAAATAATTCTGGTTGATTTTTTTCCATTTCTTCATAAGATTTTACCAATAGTTCAACTGTAGGAGAATTTCCTCGGATATCAATCATCATAACTTTAGATTGATAAATAGCTTCTTGAACTTCCTCTTTTGATATTTTTTCTGAGTCCAAATCATTAAGAAAATAGATTTTAAAATCGAATAACCTTCCAAATTGACTATAAATCTCGTGAATCCCTTCAGTTAACCATTTCAAAAAAACAGAAGTTGTAATTAATGTTATTTTAGGTGTATCTCTCGTATTGTCTATATTTTGGTTCATAATCAATATTCACAATTAGATATTTTCAAATAATCCTTCCATTCCCAGAATTTCATTTACATTTTCTTTATTCATGGTATCAATATGATAATATTTCGCATTTGCTGATTCAGATAATTTTTTATTAATTTCTAATTTGATATCCGAGCCTTCTGTATCAATAATAATCATATCAATTTGATTTTTAGAAATTTCTTTACCAGTTTTTAATAAATCGTCTATAGCATCCTTATAAAATACATTTCCTCTGGCATCAGAAATAAGAATGATCAAAGGTATATATCCTGTTTTCTTTCTTTTCTCTTCAAGAGCAATATCTAATGCTTTTACTAACCCTTTAATTAGTGGTGTTGTACCTCCCGTAGGAATTTCTTTTAATAATTTATAAGCTAAATCAATACTTCGAGTGGGAGGTAAAATAACTTCTGCATCGTCTCCACGAAAAATAACTAATGAGACTTTATCGCGATAGACATAATTAGATTGAAGGATAGAAAATATCACTCCTTTAACGGTTATCATTCTTTCATTTGCCCCCATCGATCCTGAAGCGTCAACACAGAAAACAAATAAATTACTTGATTTTCCAATTCTTTTCTTAATATATATATGTTCATTTTTAATTTCTAATTTTGCTCTATTTTTAAAAGCATTTTTATTTTCAGGTTCTAAAGCGGCTTTATTAATAGTTTCAAGAATAGCAATATCCGAAGAGGATCTAAAATTAAAATCTTTGGGTTTTTGACCACCAATATATTTCCCTTTCTTATCACGAGTAGGGTGTAGTATTCTTTGACCGGAGGTGTTCATATCTTTTACAATTCTTTTTTTTTCTAATAGTCCATTTGTTGATATCTTAGTATCTATGCCGAAAATTTCCTCTTTTAGATTTATAATTTCTTTATTATTTCGATGTTCTGGATTATTTATATTCAATTTCTGTGCTTCTTCCTTGTCTTGTTCTTCAAACATCTTTTCGATATCATCTTCATCTATTGCTTGTTCTTCAAATGGAAGTTTTCTTAAACGATGTGCTAATGCCAATCTTGCTGCTATTTTTATATCTTCTTCTAAAACGTTGATTCTTCCATGAAAAGCAGCAATAGTTTTTGCTGTTATATTTATAGTAATATCTGCACGATGACTATCAATTTCCAGTTTAATAGATAATTTTGCAATGTTTTCTAATTGTTCATCTGAAATTTTAACTTTATTAAGAATTTCACGAGCCTTAACAATCTTCTCTCTTAATAGTTTTTGTTTAGTTTCGAACTTATCGTGAAATTTATGATGATCAACATGATAGTCTTCAACGTATTTTATTATTTTAACTCGTTTATTGATATCTAAAATAGGTTTTGCCTCCACACTTAATCCAAATCGATCTAAAAGTTGAGGTCTCAGATTTCCTTCCTCAGGATTCATCGTTCCTACCAAGATAAAATTAGAAGGGTGATGAATACTAATACCTTCTCGTTCAATATTATTAATTCCCATTGCCGCACTATCCAATAATACATCTGCTACATTATCAGCAAGTAAATTTACTTCATCTATATAAAGAATATTTCTATTTGCCTCTGCTAAAATTCCTGGTTCTAAAGCTTTCAATCCCTCTTCTAGTGCTTTTTTAATATCAATTGTCCCTACTACTCTATCTTCAGTGGCATTTATAGGTAAATTAATAACGCGCATTTTACGAAATTCTATATCAGTATTCTTCAACTTTTTGTCAATTATTTTATGTTGGCATTCATGACATGATTCTTTTAGAACGTATGGATTACAATTAAATGGACAATCTTTAATAATCTCAATTTCAGGAAGTAAATCTGCTAAAGCTCTTACAGCGGTTGATTTTGCAGTTCCTTTTGTCCCTTTTATTAGGAGTCCACCAATTTTTGGATTTATTGCGTTTAGAATAAGTGCAAGTTTCATAAGATCTTGTCCTACAATAGCAGTAAAAGGATAAGTTTTAAAATGAGTCATTTCTATTTTTATTGAACTTTCAATTCGATGTTAATATTATTTTATAATTTTTTCATACTTTGATAAAAATAACAATTAATAATTAAAAAAATTATTTTTTTTAAAAAATAAGATTAATTTTTAATTCCTTTTTTAATCTAAATCTGCTTCAATTTTTATTTGTTTATAAAAGTATAGTATAATTTTTTACCTTTTTCTAGCTTTCCTTTTTGAAATATCAAGTAATAACATATCTTTCAATGCAATTAATTTTTCTCTTAAATGTTTGACAATATCATTAAGATTTCCTTTATTTTTCATTATGAATCCTATAGAATTGAGATTTAGCGAAAAAATAAAAAAATTAATTTCTTTTATATTATACTCTCTAATTGAGTAAGATTAGAAATTAGAGTTAGTACTATTTTTTCTCTATTATTTAAAGTTTTTAGTGCTATTTTTAATTCATCAGGATCTTTAATCCATCCCTTAGCATCATCTATGCATTTATGAAAATGATCCGCGAGCTTCTCCAAAACTTGAGTAAACCAAGGTATTTTCTTTATGATAGGAAGGGAATTATCTTCTTTTTGATTGGGTAGATTATTAGGTATTTTTTGAATCTCATTATCAAGTTCTATTATAGTCTCAACACATTTTTCTATTTTCATTCCACATCTTTTCGCAAAAGTACGATTCATCCACTTTTTCGCTAATAAACCTAAATCATTTGTCTCTTGGTAAAGTTTTTCTATAAGTGCATGGACATTTTGAGAATTTTCAATAATCTCCGAAATAAAAATTTTTAAGTCAGTTTCACTATGTAATTTTTTTTTTTTAATTGAGCTTTTTTTCTTTTCTGGAG
This sequence comes from uncultured archaeon, assembly GCA_964396275.1. Lineage (GTDB taxonomy): Archaea > Asgardarchaeota > Lokiarchaeia > Sigyniarchaeales > SOKP01 > Loki-b32. The sequence continues at coordinate 11,569 of CAYNEU010000104.1, forward strand.
AAATCAACCCCAATTTTAATAGAGGAGAGAATGGTTCGGCTATTTGCCCGTGATATTCCTTTGCATACACAATAGTATATGCCCATCCCGCAGCACAATGATCTGCTGGCATTAATCCATCATATCCAGGGTTTACTCCTTGATTTTTAAATTCTTCCTCAGTCATTCCATATTTTGGTGCTAAAATACGACTATACTCCTGTAATCCTGGAGTATCAATCATTCCAGGTCCAAACACGAAGACTGAAATGTTGGTATTATCTAATTCTGCTGCAAGTGATATTCCTATTGATGTCAAAGCCGTTTTAGTTGCAAAATAGGGCGCCATATATGGCCATCCTTCTGCAGAGGTTACAGTATTTATTACACCGTCATTTTGTTTAATCATATAAGGTAAAAAAGTTTTAATAGCATATACCGCCCCACGAATATTAACTTTATATATTTTATCCCAGTCTTCAATCGATATTTCATTTATGCTACCTGCTGAAGTAATATAAGCATTATTAATAAGGATATTTACTTTCCCAAATTTTTCAATAACTACCTTCTCTAAGTTTTTAATATCTTCTTCTTTAGAAACATCGGTTTTCACAAAAAGCGCAGTTCCACCTTCTGAACAAATTAAGTCTTCTACATCTTTTCCATATTCATTTATTTCTGCAATGACAACTTTTGCTCCTAACCAAGCTAGAGTTCTTGCGAGTTCTTTGCCAATGCCTCTCCCTGCTCCAGTAATGATCGCAACTTTATTTGTAAGCGAATTTTTAGATATTCCTAATTTTTTAATAAACATTTGATAAACACCAATTATTTATACTTATGATTTAAGAATTAATATGACTATATAAATATTTGGGTCAACAAGTCATTCGGTCATTTAGTCATAAATTTTTAAATGAAAAAGTCCTTAATATTATTATAATGCCTAAAGCTTTTTCTATTGAGGAAAAAAAGATACTTAAGAATAACCTAATTGAAAAAGGTGCAGAATTATTTGGAAATTATGGGTTAAAAAAAACCAATGTTGAAGATATAACTGATGCTGTAGGTATTGCAAAAGGATCTTTTTATTCTTTCTATAATTCAAAAGAAGAATTATTTTTGGATGTTCTTACACAAGCAGAAGAAAAGATGAAAAAAAAAATAATGCAGATCTTAAAAAAAATGAAGAAAGATCCCAAGGGCACATTTAAAGATTTTTTATACTTTCATATTCAAGCCCCAAAAGAAAATCCAATTATACAACAAATCGCCGATAAAAATACAAGAGAATATCTTGTTAGGAAATTACATAACAATCCTAAATTAGAGCAAAAACTTCAAACCTATGAATATATTCCGCAATTTATTGAAATGTGGCAAAAGCAGGGATTAATTATAAATAGAGATCCCGAAATTCTAGCAGGGATATTGAAATCTATATTTACAATCGGTTTAGATGATGAGATAACAGAATATATTGGTAGAAAAAAATTTCCTGAAATTATTGAAAATTTAATAAATATTATTGTTGAGTATATGGTAATTTCTGATTCTGATAAGAAATAAAATCTATTTAATATTTAGAGTGTATGAAATTTCAATACTTACAAATACTTTCCTAAATTCTAAAAGATTTCATTATTTATTATGATTAAAAATCTAAATTTCATCCTTAATTTCATTATAGAAGTCTATGATAATTTTCTGTCTTTCTTTAGCTATTTCTTTTGAAGCATCTAGATATAATTGGTCTTTCAATTTCAATATTTTATTCTCTAGATGTTCAATTACCTCCTTTATACCACCTTTATTCATTATTGTAAATGAAATTGTTCTATATAAACCAATAGCACCAAGCGCATCTAATTTATCAGCATCAGACAATATTTTTGCTTCAAGAGTCTGAGGATTTGATTTATTTGAAAATGAATGTGATCTAATACAGTGAATTATATTATCAAAATCATCTTGAGAGAGTTTAAAATCATAAGAGTTTAAGAATTTAAAAGCCATCTCAGCTGATAATTCAGCATGATTCTTACTTGAAGATGTTTCATTTTTATATTTTCTACCAATATCATGCATTAATGCTGCAATTTCAAGTATCAATAAATTAGCATCTAAATGTTTTCCTAATTGTAGACATAAATTTAGAACGCGCTCAACATGTAAGAAACCATGAATATCATCTTTCTCAGAATTATCAATAGCAAATTTCCTTACTTTTAGAATAAAATTATTATCTAACATGGAAGGATACTCTCCATTTATTCTATTAAATTAATAATAAAATCGTAAATAATTGGTCCAACAAATATTATCAGTAAAATTAATATAATAGGGACAAGAATTCCAAATAAGCTCCATACTACTTTGGACAATCTGCTCGGAGGTTTCCAATCTTTATATTTCCTCTTATCTTTTAAGACTCTTTTAATCTCCTGAGAAAGTGCATTATGATACTGTTGTTTACCCTTATTTGTGAGATAGAGTTTATCATCTTGTACAAAGAACATTCCTTTTTTTTTCATGAGGTTTAATATCTTTTGAATATTAAATTTTTCAATATTAGAAAGCCCAAATATCGCCCAAACACCAAAGATTTCATGACCTTTCTCGATAGCTTCCATAAAATTTTCATTCAGTTGTTGTTCGGCCAAATTTTCTTCTTGAATAACTAATAATATCCAATGGGCGATTTTAAATTCAAAGGCTTTATCTAAGCTTAGTTTAAAGCTGTCAATATCAATATCATCTCCAGATTTGATTAATGCCAATAGAGTCTCTACACCATCAAATATAATTAAACTAGCAATTACTATACCGAAAATAGAATCTATCCAATAAATCCCAAATAATGCAAAACTTAATCCAACTAATACTCCTAATGATAATCTAATATTATTAACATTATCCTTTGCATCGGAGAGTAATGCAAAATTGGCTTGTAATTTTCCAACGAAATTTTTTAGAACTAACAACATTAAGTTTAGTAGAATCGAGATAAACATTAATATAAACGAAAAATATGATGGAGAAATAATATTGGTTTGAATAATTGAAAATACCGAAGATATTATCAAATTTATTCCTGTTATCAACATTAAAATAATGATTGCAATTGCCCCTAGCCTATCTTTCCCCAATTTAATACTTAAAGTAATTATAAATATCTTTATTATATCTGTAAAATTCTCAATACCCTCGTTAAATAACGCATCACTGCCTGCATTTAATCCTACAATTATTTTAAGCGAACTCATAAAAATTAAGCAAATTAAAGAGAAAGATAAAACAATTTTTTCGCTAAAAAAGAATCCTAACGCTTTATTTGTAACTAAATTAACTTTTTTGCATTTAGTTAAAACATCATTTCCTTTTTCGGTTAAAGAATAAGTGTTGTTTTGTTTTTGAATTAAAGCTTTAGTAATTCCATCTAATAATAAATCATCTAATTCAGGTTGTTTTAGCCTAATATTAGCAAATTCATTAACATAGAAATATTTAAAATAACTATAAATTTCTTCTTTAGTATTTTCTTCCTTATTTATTGCATATAATAAAGCATATAAAGGAGATCTATTCGGATCATTTCCTAAAATTTGAGTAACTTCATAAGAAAGCTTAGTGATACCTTTATGTGATTTTCTTATTTCTTTATATTTTACTTCTTCCATCTTTAAGCTTTAAAAGAAATTATGATAGAAGAAAATTAGAATAAAAGAGTAAAAATTTATTGTATTTTTAGTTATTTTTTATATAGAATATATAGGAGGCCCTCCTTTTGTCAATCTTTTACCAATATTTTCTAAAAGATCTCATTCAATTCTATATTATTTGGATTTAAAATAATGTGTAAAAATTTTGTTATCTTTTCCATATTTTTCTCTTAAAATGGATTTAAATTTACCTATATCTAACCGATTTCTCACTTTTTCTCATCAACATCCAGGGTCTGGTTGTAAATCTATAATACTGTCAGGAAATAAATTAAATTCAAGATTTTCTCTGATAGGCATAAATTTTCTCAAATTACCATCTTCATCAGGGCCATAAGGCATTATTCCGACATCTTCATAGATTATATTATGTTCTGGGTCCCAAAACAACTGCAAATAATTATGAATATACCCTTCAAATATAGGAAATATTGATACTTGTGGATTTTCAAAAATATATTTATCAACCTTTGCTAAAGCTTCAAGAAAAGTAGCATCATCTTTTACTTGTACAATAAATTCTTTTCCTTTTTGTAAATCCTTCGAAGGTATACTAATTTTAAAAGTAATATTTTTAATTTTAATAATCAACCCCATTAAGATTTAAAATCAAATTTCTAAATATTAAATAAGTCCTTTAGCTTTAAGAAGTTTCGGTAATTCTTTCTTTAGTGTGAATGACGAAAAAAATTTTATCTCTCTTTCGATAACGACACAATTATTGTGCAGATTGAGTTGCCTAGCTTCATCTGAATTAAGATTCTTAGTATCATAATCAATATGCTTTATATAAGGTGTTAGTTCAACAAAAACTCGATTCATAAATTTATCCCATTCACACGCACACGCGTCTAATGGGACATAAATGTCTACTTTTAATTTTTCTGACTCTGGCTTATTATTAATCTTTATCACATCCAAATTTTAATCGTTTTGAAATATTAGGATTTCCAAAAACCCCTTTTTTTTAAAAATCGACCTAAATATACTATCGATAGCATGACTGGCACTTCCCAAAATAGTCCCATCGTGGTTCCTAAAGCTGCTAATGAACCGATTCCAAACATTGCAATAGCAGTAGCAATAGCAATTTCGAAATGACTTGAAGAGCCTATAATAACTGTAATAACTGCTTCTCGGTACTTTAATTTAAATAATTTTGTAATCAAGATATTATAGCTGACAACAATTACAAATCCAAGTAAGAGTGGAATTGAAACCAATAATAGATAACCTGGATTAGTAATTAAAACCTTCCCATTCATAGAGAATAGTAATACCAAGGTTGTAAGTAAAGCAGCAATCGATATTTTTCCTACCATTGGTCGATATATATTATTAAACCAATTTTCGCCTTTGTAAGATTTTAGAAGTCTTTTGCTAATTATTCCGAATAAGAGCGGAAGTCCAATAAATATAAATGTAGAAATCAATAATAATACCCAATTGACGTCTATATTTTGAATACCTGTTAAGAATGCTACCATAGGAGCATAACCAAATATTATAGTTATCGTATTTAGGCTTGTATTTACCACATTCTGCTCTTGATTACCTTTTGCCATCCATCCCCAAACGAGAACCATTGCTGTACAAGGACTTGAGCTTAATAAAATTATAGCAACGATTAATTGTTCATAGCCCTGTAAAAATATACGTGCCACAAGTAATCCTACAAAAGGAGCTATTAACCAGTTTGATACGATTGTTAAAATTATTGGTTTAGGATTTTTACCCAATTTTTTTAACTCTGAAACCTGTAAATTTAACATTGCGGGATACATCATTAAAAATAAACAAATACCAATTGGTATTGAAATTTGGCCGATACTAAATGAATTAATAGCTTTACTTATATCAGGTATATTCACAGAAAGGAGTATTCCAATGAAAATACATAATGCAACCCATAGTGGTAGTAATTTTTCGAAGAGTCCAAGTTTTTTGGATTCCTTTTCAGGTACTACTTTTATTTCTTCTGATTCTATAATATTCATCATCTAACACAAATTTTTTTCTGAAATTTTAAATATTAAAAGACTAAATTATATTTATATAGCTTGAGATAGTTATGAAATGCATCAAATAAAAATATTTGGATTTAAAAGGTTTAACAAAATATTTATATAAACTTAAATATTATCTTTTTATTAAGAAAATAAAATATACCCCATTATAAATATATTGCAATTTGGGTGATTCTTATTAATAGAAAACGAACTAATGAGATAATAAATTCCCTTGAAGGCTGTATTG
>CAYNEU010000105.1:0-3207 GCA_964396275.1 uncultured archaeon
CAAGTTTATAATAAAAAAGTATCCCTTATTATCAAATTTAAGAAAAATAAAAGAAAAAAGATGATTTTAAAACGTAATATCTTTTTTACGCGCCACAAACTTTACAATCTCAAATGATATGATGCACACTAAAGAAATTAAGAAGCACACCAGCCAATCTAATCCTGTTAAGAACATGAACATAAAATTGAGTCCTACAGAAGCTAAAAAAGTTTGTACACCAGGTATATATATTAAAGCAATAAAAACAAAGAATAAAAGTCCAATTAGAAGAAACATAAATTTATTTCGATCTTCAATAAGACTCTTTATCAACGATTTATTTGGCCTTCTAATTTGATATACAAGAAAAGATTCACAGAAAAATAGTGTACACATCATCATTGTTAAGGTTTTTCCAATAGTTCTGATTACATTTATTTTTTCTGCAGTTTCGGCGAATGCAACTGCCGGAATTTCATATACTTGGGGTGGGAATAATGATCCATCAGAATAAAGATATCCCGGAACTATATTTTCAGAAAAAACAGGATATAAGCCTGTAATTGTTATAAAATATACTATTATCATACTTATAGCAAGTAAAATACCAAATATCAATAATAGCTTCAAAGTATTTTTTGAAAGGATTTCTTCTGAATCCCGAGGTTTTTCTTTCATAATATCCTTTGAAGTAGTATCAAATGTAAGAATTAAGCCTGGAAATATATGTAAAGTTATTGCAAGAAAAACCCATTGATAATAGAAAGCCTCATCTAAGAAATACGGTAAATCTAATATAATAGCTAATATAAATTGGACAATCCCCTCGAATACATTGATAACAATATAAAAAAATACTACAGCACGGACTCTTAAGAATATTCCCCTTCCTTGTTGAATGCCAGAGACTATTGAATTAAAGGAATCGTCAGATATCACCATATCTGAAGCTTCTTTAGCTACATCCGTTCCGGTAATTCCCATTGCTACTCCCGCATCCGCCATATTTAAAGCTAACGCATCATTTACTCCATCGCCTGTCATAGCAACAACTTTCTTTTGTTCTTGATATTTTTCAACGATATCTTCTTTATGTTCTGGAGCTACACGAGCAAATACCTTGATTCTGCTGAATTCCTCATAGCTTTTGATATTTTCAATATCTTTCCCTTCTAAAACGATATCACTTTCTTTTGTTATAATAGCGATTTGTGAAGCGATAGCCCTAGCAGTAGCAGGAGAATCTCCCGTGATCATTACCACATCAACCCCTGCTTCATGACACTCTTCTACAGACTCTCTTACACCTTCTCTTGGAGGATCTAAAATAGTAACGAACCCAATAAATGTTAAATCTGTTTCACTTATTTTTCTACCTTCATCTCCTTCTGGGGGAATCTGATTCATTTCTTTATAGCACAAACTTAAAATTCTATAACCTTGATTCGCATATAAATCTACTATTTCCATAATCTTCTCCTTTATCTCATCATTAAATTCGATTTCACTATTATTATATATTACTTTAGAACATAAGGGCATTAAAATTTCACTTGCGCCCTTAGTAAAGGAAATGTAGATTTTATCTCTTTTATAAAGTTTAGTCATTCGTTTTAAAGAAGAATCAAACGGATATTCTGTAATAGATTCATAATCCTCAAGAAGATAGTCACCCATGCCCTTCTGGAATAAGACCATTAGTGCTCCCTCTGTAGGAGAACCTATCACATTCCAATTATATAGGGTTTTTCCAGATATTTCAATTTCATTTTTCACTAACGCAGAATTATTATTTAAAAAACCAGAAGTTAAAAGTAATTTAAGATGTGGGTATTCATCGATATGTTTAACATAAATATGATTCTTAGGGTCATCCATTAAAATAATACTTCCATCAGGAGTATAACCACTGCCTGTTACTCGAAATATTGATCCATTTGTCCAGACATGTTGAACTGACATTTGGTTCTTAGTTAGTGTACCTGTTTTATCAGAACATACAACACTAACACGTCCTAAACTATCAACTGAAGCAAGATTTCTTATAATTACACCACGATGAGCCATAGTAAGAACTCCAGTTATTAAAACAATAGTAACTAACAAAGGTATGTTAATTGGCATGAGATCAAGAGCAGAGTTTAAACTTTCCACAATTTCAGGTTTCCCCCTTGCAGCCCATATAATCATTAATGTGATAAACCAAAAAATGAAGACAATGATCCCTAACCATTTACCAAAATTATTCATTTTTTGTCGAATTGGAATCTCACTTGTACCAGCTTCTTCTAGACCATGAGAAATTTTTCCTATTTCAGTGTCCCCTCCAGTTTTTACTACGATTGATTTACCCGTTCCTGTAGAAATAAATGTTCCATAAAACACCATATTACTACGTTCTCCTATAGAGGTATCTCTTTTTTTTAATGCTTCCCCTAATTCCATTTTTCTTACGGGTTCACTTTCCCCTGTTAATGATGCCTCATTTACCACAAGATTAAAAGATTCAATTATTCTTGCATCAGCGGGAATTTTATCTCCTTGACTTAATACTAACAGATCACCCACAACAATTTCTTTTGTCGGAACCTCTACTTTTTGCCCATTTCTTATGATAGTTGATGTAGGAGCAGTCAATTCACGCAAAGCTTTAAGCTTCTTAGTAGCCCGATATTGCTGAATTATTGCGACAAAACAGTTTAAAAAAACGATACCTAAAGTCAATGCAATAAAAGTTAAATTTCCTTCTCCACCGAAAACCCATGCTAAAAATAAAATTAAGGCCCCGATTAAATAGATAACGATTAACCAATTAAATAATGGCGCAAGATATATTTTAATAAATCCTTTAGATACTTTAGGAATTTCATTTAAACCGTATTTTTCCAATCTGTTTGTAGCTTCTTTTACAGATAAGCCGTTCTTAGGATCAGTTTGAAATTTTTTGTAGATTTCGACTAATTCAAGATTATAAAAATTTTCTTCTGTAGATTCCATTTGTGGTTCTTCCACAGTTTTTAACATATAATTGAATTCAAATTTCTATTCAATATAATAAATAACCTATGATATTCATAACTTTTAATTTATTGCTTTTTTGCTAGAATGCATTTAATAGTAATTTTTAAGAATAAAAACAATATTAAAAATGAATGTTTTTTTCTCGAGCAAAATATTTAAAGACTTCAACACCAAATATCCCTGGTAAAGCAAATAAAATGCAGA
>CAYNEU010000106.1:0-4296 GCA_964396275.1 uncultured archaeon
AGAATTTCCCTATGATGAATATGTTACTCCTTCAGATTCAACTAGTGATTTGTTTTATTCTGAAAAATCATTTGAAACTCCTCCTAATGATCTTGATTCTAACATTATTGATAATTCTGATTTTGATTCTAAAATCTCTACTCAAAAAGATATTACAGAAGATAGTGATCAATTAAGTGTTGCAATTAATACTGAATTGGGCTTAATCCAACAGTCATATGCTTATGATCAACTTGGGTCTGAGGGAGCAGAAATTAATGTATATGTTACAATAACTCTCACCAAAACATTTATAATACTAATAGATTTCATGAATTATCCGGAAAGACCAGTTATAACATTTCCAAGTGATGTAAAAAATATATTGGGAGATCCTTATAAAACATTAGACATATTAAAGAGCTGGGACTCGAAAAAGCCGGCTCATATTGTAGACATTTTACATGAACTGGAGAAAAAATTATATTTTATAAAAGAAATTGAGACACAATCTAAAAAGATTTCAGGAGAATATCAATGCGAAAAAGTTCCCGACCATTTAACAACATTAAAGGTTCAATTATTAACATATGGATTTAAAGAATATACAATGAGTGTTGATTTAGATTCTTATCCAAAACCTCCTATAATTGACTTAACTTCAGAATTACAGGAAATTATTCAAGTACCTACAACAGAATTAAATGCTTATAAGAATTGGGAAGAAAATGTATCTGAACCAGTTGAAATAATTAGAGAAATTTCTTGGTTAGTGGATAAAAATTCAAGAATTAATTTTGAAATAGATTTATTAAAAGATCATTATAAAAAAATAGAATATGAACCATCGACGGCAACATTGCTATTAGAAATGAAAGGAAAAATGAAATCAGAAGATCTTACGTTTGAATTTCAAATAAAATTGCCAAATGAATATCCAATGAAAATGCCTGAACTGAAAGTGACAAATGAATTCGAACTTGAAGCTCATGAGAAAATAAAAAATGATTTATACACATCATTTGATGATTTTTTTAAAGAATGGACACCATTTAGTTATCTTGTTGATTTATTCAATCTTATTTCCCAGAAAATTTTCGAAGTCTCGGTAGTCTCGTGTGTTATATGCCATAAAATCGAATGTCCAAGCTGTTCTAAAAAAATTGCCGGTGATGACAAATGTCATGCAGAATGCCCTCATTGCAATAAATCATATCATAAACATTGCTGGGAGCAAACGATTAAATCATTTGGTAAATGTGGTTTCTGTTTAAGGTAAATCTGAATGAGTTTTTAGGTGAATTAATTAAATTTTTTAATTTGAACTTCTTATTATAAACATTCACATTTTTATTAGATGATTTTCGTGGAAATATTGGATAAGAAGCTGAATTTAATAGAATTAGAAGAAAATATATTGGAATTCTGGAAAGATCAAGACATCTATTCCTTGATAAGAAAAAAAGAAAAAGGAAAAGAAGTTTGGCGATTTATAGATGGACCTCCCTATACTACAGGCTCAATCCATCTTGGAACAGCATGGAATAAAGTATTAAAGGATTATTTAATAAAATACAAACGGATGAGAGGGTTTAAAGTTACAGATACTCCCGGTTATGATACTCATGGATTACCGATCGAAGTTCAGATGGAAAAGGAATTAGGAATTAAAAATAAGCAAGAGATTCAAGAATATGGCATTGATAAGTTCATTAAGAACTGTAAGGAATATGCTAAAAAGAAACTTAAAATAATGAACGAACAATTTAAAAGATTAGGATGCTACTTCTGGGACTGGGAAAATCCATACATTACATTTAAAAATAGTTATCTTGAAGGAATTTGGTGGACATTAAAGAAAGCCTGGGAGAACGGATTATTATATCAATTTTATAGACCCTTGAATTGTTGCCCAAGATGTGCAACAGCGCTCGCTAAGCATGAACATGAGTATAAAAATATTATAGATACTAGTTTGTTCCTAAAAATAAAATCTGTAGATATGGAAAAAACATATTTTATAATCTGGACGACAACACCATGGACATTGGTTGCTAATGAAGCTATAATGGCAAATCCATTCGTCGAATATGGCAAGGTATATATTGAAGATCTTGATGAATATTGGATATTATCTAAAGCTTCAATAACTCATCTTATTTCGGGAGAACTTGGTTATAAGTATAAAATTGTAGAAGATTTTACAGGTGAAGATCTAAAGGGGATGAAATATATTCATCCACTTTTAGAAGAAGTGCCTTTTCAAAAAGAATTAGAAAAGCAAAGCGATACAGTTCATTCTATTATATTATCTGAAGAATATGTTTCAGCTTCAGAGGGAGTAGGCTTAGTTCATTCCGCTCCCGGTCATGGTCCTGAAGATTTTGAAGTTGGTGTTGCCAATAATATTCCTGTTTTTACCCCCGTAGATATAAAAGGAGAATATACTGAGGAAGCAGGAAAATTTAAAGGAAAGTTTGTTTTTGATGCAAATGAAGAGATTTTAGGGTTGTTAAAACAAAAAGGTACCTTAATTTTAACTAATGAAATAGAACATGAATATGCTCACTGTTGGAGATGTGATTCAAAATTAGTATATAGAGCTACAAATCAGTGGTTTTTTAAAACAGAAAGTCTTGTTCCTGAATTACTTGAAAAGAATGGAGAGATTTATTGGATCCCTGATTGGGCTGGAGATAGATGGTTTAAAAGTTGGTTAAGTTCTCTGAAGGATTGGTGTATCTCTAGACAACGTTTCTGGGGTATCCCTTTAAGCGTGTGGATATGTGACAACGAAGATTGTGGAGATACAATCGTAATAGGCTCAGCTAAAGAATTAAAAGAGATATCAGGAGAATGTCCCGAAGATTTACACCGTCCTTGGATTGATGAAGTTACATGGAAATGTAAAAAGTGTAATGAGGGCATAAAGAGAAGAATTCCCGATATTCTAGATGTTTGGTTAGATTCAGGGTCTGTAATGTGGGCTGCTCAAGAAGTTTATGATGGGAAAAGTCATTTCGATACATGGATTCCCGCAGATTTTATACTCGAAGGAAAAGACCAAATAAGAGGATGGTTTAATACATTACTATGTAGTGCAATGGTCTCATCAAGACGCAAAAATTATGATGCTTGTTATATGCATGGATGGACACTAAGAGAAAAATTAAAAATGAGTAAATCAAAAGGGACTCAAATTTTGCCTGAAGATCTTATAGATGGTTCCTTAGATGATCTTAAAAAAAACAAATCTTACTCAAAAATAAAAGGAATTGAGACTTTTCGTTTTTATTCAATTGGTGTAACACAACCAGGTAGAGACTTCAATTTTGTTGTTAAAGAATACGCAGATACCTACAAAATTATTAATACAATTTGGAATGTTTTTGTGTACGCTAATGAAAAATTCAAATTAGCGGGATTTGATCCTTCAAAGGTAAAATTACAGCAGAAAAATCTGAGTAAACTAGATAAATGGATGCTTTCAAGATTACATTCAACAATAAAAAAAATTACTCAATTAGCGGATAATTATGAATTACCTTGGATAACTAGTGAGTTAAGAGAGTTAATTGTGAATGACATAAGTAGATGGTACATAATGTTAAATCGAGAAAAACTTGATATTTATTCTGAAGATCCAAATAAACTTACAATAATGCTAGTGTTATTTAAAACATTGTTCAATGTTCTTTTGATGTTATCACCCATAAATCCGATGATAAGTGAAGAAATATTTTTGAAAATGTTCAAACCATATTTGAGTTCATTAGGTTTAGATGAAACAGAGAGTATACATTTACAAAATTGGCCTAAGTTTGATGAAAAACTAATAGATCCAGAATTGGAAAAACAGATGCATTTTGTTAGAGACTTAATAGAGGTTATCCGAGCTTTAAAGGAAGAAAATAAAATAAGAATGAGATGGCCAAATAAAAAAATAATTATTGAGCCGAAAGATGAAATGCCCGAGATAATTTTTCCTCAAATAATTAAGAAGATTGCAAATGTTAAAGATCTAGAAATTGAAGAGAGTGTTCACACAAATGATAACTTAGTTAAAGCCGAATCAAAATACTGCAATATTTATCTAGACAAAACGGTTGATGATGATTTATTAGCCGAACGAGTAGTTAATGATTTAATAAGAAATATTCAATTTATTCGTAAAAAGAATGGATATAAAGTTGAAGAAAAAATATCTTTGAAGATTGGAGCGAATTTAACTTATTTGAAAGATTTTCTTGAAAAATATCAAGATACTTTTAAAGATAAAATTAATGTGGAAAATCTTGAAATCATTTCTGGAGATTT
>CAYNEU010000107.1:0-4390 GCA_964396275.1 uncultured archaeon
AGGTAGAAGTAATTATTTTACTTTAAATAAAGTTAGGGGATATAAGATTAATCTAAATAAAAAAATTGAGTAAACAGATTTTTTTAATAAGAAAAAGGCAATAATATTAAATAAAAAATAATAAATAATTACTATAACAAATTTAATAACAAAACAATATAACTACATTTTAGTGAGTTTATATGGTATTGTATCAACTATCTCCAACTCGATTTGTCACGATTTATATTGTACAAGGAATTGTTTTTGCTTGGTTTGCTTATTTAGCGTATCGAATTCTTAAACGAGACAGAAAAAGATTGAATTTAATTTTCGCGGGGTTTTATTTATCTGTAATCTGTGGTCTTTTATTTAATTTTATCTATGGACCTATTGCGGATGAACAAGTTGTAAAAATTCTAAATTATTTTACAAACTTTGGCGCTTTTTATTCTCCAATATTTTTCATTGTCTTTAACCTAATACTACTGAAATCAGAAAAAGTAATCACCCCAACAAAACAGCTTATTATCTTTATCGGATATGGAATTTATATGTTTTGTATGATCTTTTTCGTGTTAGCTGGCCCAGGATGGGGGGTTGAACTTAATGCTACTACAAATTGGTCACCCAAATGGTATCCACCTTTCTTTCTCTATGTTTTCTTAGGTGTAACTATATTCACAATTATACCCTTATTGTACTTATCCTTTCAAGTTTATAAGAAATTTGAAGATGAACAATTAAAAAAGAAATGGAAATTCTTTATATTCGGTGTTATAGCGGTAATGATATTTATGTACACGATATTCTTTTCAAATTTCTTAGACAATCCAACAGTCAGGCTTTTAATCGGTCCAATCGGTGTAGTTTTAGCGCTCATCGGGGGTTATATGATGTATATCGGTGTGGGACGACAATTAGAGAAATAAAACACCTAATTTTTTTATTTTTATCAAAGTTTTTTTAACTTAAATTTTATTTTGACTAATTACCATTATTATATATAAATAGATTCAAAATTAGAATTATTTTAAAAAATATTTTTTTTTCTTAAATCGTAAAATTGTGCTTCATATATGATTGAAGAATTAATACGAGTAAGAGGTATTGGTCCAACTGCGGCTGAAAGGCTAATGAATGCAGGAGTTAAAAGTATTGAAGAAATTGCCCAATCTAAGGCTGAAGAATTAGCTTGGATTAAAGGTATTGGTATGGTCTCTGCAAAGAATATAATTCAAAATGCTAAAGAATTACTTAATTTAGAAAAGGGAATCCAGAAAGTTTTAAATTCAATTAAGGAAAATTTTTCGAAAAGTTGTCCTAAATGTGGAGGGGAGATGAACGAAAGATTAATAATTCTTGGACCTGAGAGGAGGTTAAGAGCAAATCAATGCATATTATGTAAGTTTTATATGCCTAAATAAGTTAAATATAAATAGATCAAAGAAGTTAGTACTTTTTCTTTAGTTATATATGATTTACATCTCATCCTTATATCCAAAAAGTAAAGAGAAAAAAGTAAGACAGAAAATACAGAGAAATGAATAAGATTCCTGCCTTCTTATCAATTTTTCGTCGTATAGCAATTGATATAAAAATAACAAAACTTGCCATTAAAGTATACAGGACTGTAGGAACAGCAAGTGCAGCTGTTACTGTTTGTGGAAATAAAACTTGCCCAATCCCAATAGAAAGGGTTGAATCTACAATACATGACCCTACAATATCTCCAATGGCAATTGAATGATGTCCCAATCTGAGTGCATTTATATCTACAGCCAATTCTGGAAGTGAGGTACCCACAGCAACTATAAAAAAACTTATAATATACTCATGCAAATTCAGAAACCTTGAAATAAAAATAATTGATTCGACGATCATAAAGGATGCAAGTGTTACACCCCCAAATCCAATTGCTGCAATAAGGAGGTGGAATGATTTTTTCTTAGGAGCTTCGATTCTCTCAATCATTTGTACTCTCTGTAAAATACTATCCTTGTTAGCATTATAAATCAGCCAAATATAAATTCCTAAACTTCCAACCATAAAAATCGCGTTTAATCTAGTAATATATCCTTTCTCAACAACAGAAAATATTAATAATAATGATAAAATTTCGCATGAACCTAAAATTATTATATCCTTTCTATGAATATAAATTACTCCAGTAATAATTGGTAATAAACCAAATATAAGAGTTAATTGGGTAAGATCTGAACCTACTGAATCACCTACATCTATATCTCCATGGCCTAAAGAGCAAGAAATAATGGAATTAAAAATTTCTGAAATATCAGTACCTATAGATACTAATGTTATTCCTATTATTAAAGGTGAAACCCCTAGTGCTGCCGCAAGAATAGCAGAATGTTTAACTGCTTTCAAACTTGAGAAAATTATAAGAGCAATTCCACCAACCAGAACAAAAAATGCTAAAATTAATTGGAACATAATCCTTTTTTTTTAAATTTTTTAAAGTCTTTTTTCCATCTCTATAAATGATAGAGTAGGTGTATAATTGAAGTCCTCAGTGTTTCTAAAGCACAATATTATGAATGAGATATTTTGTAATCAAAGAACTTCTACGTTTTAATCGTCCAGATTTTATAATGTTAAAGTAGTATATATAATTATCCATTTTTTATCCAAAATGATCCATAGAAAATCCAAATAATGGTAAACTTATTATATTAAATTATTCAAAAAATAACTAATGGAAAACGAAAAACATGAATTCCATATTGCTCTTGAAAAAGAAGTCTTTGATAAATTGGAATCTATCAAAGATTATCATGGAATAAAAAATATAACTGAAATTATTAGATTTTTAATAACAAAAGAACATAGAGAAATAAAAAAGTCTGAATGAATTCATATACTTCTTCTAAATTCTAAATTTTATATTAAAAATTTAATATTTTAAGCAATTGAGTAAAAATTTCACCAGCACTACCTTTTAGAAATACATTCGCTAGATCATCCATAATTGTATTTTCTCGATTTATAAAAATAAGCTGAGCGCCATACTGTTTGGCAATAGATGGCATAAAATTAGCGGGTGAAACTAATAGAGAACTTCCTACAACGATTAGACAATCTGCATTAGTACATTCATTCATCGCACCTTCTAACACACCAGGAGGAAGAGATTCACCAAATAACACAACCTTCGGTTTGATATATCCTGAACATTCGCATATGGGATAATCCACATCTTTAGTATTAATTTCATCAAAGTTGAATTCTTTATTACATTTTACACAGTGAAGTTTTCCATATTCTCCATGTAATTGATAAATGCTAGCTCCATATTTTCCACTTCCTGCTTTTTGATGCAACATATCAATGTTTTGCGTAATGACTGCTTTTACTTTTCCCATTTTTTCTAATTGTGCAATAGCTATATGTGCTTGATTAGGATCTGCCGTACCGACTAAATCTTCAACTTCTTTGTGCATTTTCCAGAATAGAGAAGGATCTTCTAAAAAATATTGATAACTTGCATAAATACTAGGATCATATCTAGACCAAAGTCCATTTTTACTTCTAAAATCATCAATACCTGACTCTGTTGATATACCTGCACCAGAAAATACTACAATATGATTAGAATTTTTGATTATGAGGGCTGCATCGAATAATTTTTCTTGATCAATCATAGTAATAAAACAAAATCATTAAATAAACTATTTATATTAAAAATTATAAAATTTTCCTTTATCTTTCAAATGAAAAACTCCAAATCTTTGCCTTCGTACTTCTCTCATAGCATCAGTCTGCCATCCCATATCCTTAGAATAAAATTGGGATTTATGTATTTTTAATGCTTCATACACTTTAAATCTTAAATCTCCTAATTTGATTTTAACTAAGTGATCTCCTTGAGCCTTTAATGGATTATAGAGTGTGTAAACGTAGAATTCAAGATCCTTTAAATTGAGCTCTTCAGCAATTTTAACTGCAATATCATGAGTGGCTTGATGATCTTGGTGTTTATTATTATTACTTGGAATTACAAATCTATCAGCATCTCTAACAATATCTCCAATCTGCTCGACAGCCTTACCAATATTTTTATTTAATTCAGAATCATAAAATTTCAGAAAGTATCTATTTTCCTTTTTTACCCCTAAGAACTCACCCGCAGCATTTGCTTCAGCTAATCTAATTTTCGCAAGTTCTTCCTCTGTTATTCTTGTTTCTTCACAATCCTCAAGTTTATTCTCTTTTCTTGCTTTTCGGTATCCCGCTCTACCATCAGTAAACCAAATAATATGAACATCATGGCCTTCTTCAAGCCATTTCATAATTGATCCCCCAGCACCATAACTTTCATCGTCTGGATGTGGCGCAAAAATAATTATTTTCATTTTAAACAATTAATTTAATATTAATTTCCACATTTAAA
>CAYNEU010000108.1:0-1862 GCA_964396275.1 uncultured archaeon
TTATATGAATGCAAAAGTTCATCGTCCACAGGGTTATGAAATTATACGAACTTGGTTATTTTACACCTTATTTCGATGTAAGATTTTAACTGGAAAACCTCCTTTTTATGAAGCAATGATTAACGGGATGGTTGCTGGTCCGGATGGAAGGCATATGTCAAAGAGTTTGGGAAACTATATTGCACCAGAGGAAGTCATGCCTGAATTTGGAGCCGATTCAATAAGATACTGGACTGCAATGGGAACACTTGGAGATGATTATCCCTTTGAATTCACTTGGATAGATCTGCAAAACAAACAGCCCGTATCAAATGAAATTATATTGAAGGAAATGGAAAAACTTCCAGAAGATAAATTTAACAAAAAATATCGCAGGAGGTTTGAACAATTAATTGGAGCATCGAGATTTTTGACTAAAATTTGGAATGCATATAGATTTTTATATTTAAATTTAACTAAGATAAAGTTAAATGATATTAAAATAGATCCTAAGGCTTTTTCGAGTATAGATAGCTTTTTCTTTTCAGAATTTAATAAGAATTTAAATTTAATCACAAATCTTTTTGATGGGTATAATTGGCATGAAGCTATGATGATTTTTCGTACTTTCTTTTGGGGTGAAATCTGCGATAATTATATTGAAGCTATAAAGTATAAATTTTATGTTGAAGATAAAAGAACAAGAGAAATTTCCTTAAAGAATGCTTTAAACCTTTTTTACAAATTATTAACTATTTCTTCAGTTATAATGCCTTTCATTTCAGAAGAAATATATTTTATTCTATATAAACGATTTAAGGCCTTAGAGTCCATAACCTTAGAAAGTTGGCCAGAACCTTATGATCATATAACTGAAGCCTTAGCTGAACAAGGTAAATTAGGTATTGAAATCATAAAATCTCTAAGGATGTTAAAATCAAAACTTCAAATACCTTTGAATGAGAGTGTTGAGAAAATAATTTTAATAACAGAAATAGATCAACATAAAAATATTGAGATCCTAAAAGAAGATATAAAAAATACTATCAGAATAAATAATTTAGAGGTAATTGGGAAAGCATTAGAAAAATCAATTAAAAAGAAGCCAGATTTAATAGAACATGTTGAAGATCTGAATATTACAGTTTATTACTTTAAATAAAAAGGATTTCTAAGTTTAATCTTCTCCTTCTTCACTTTCAGTCATAGGTTCAGCTTGAGTTCCCTCTTCGATTTCATCTGAAGGCTCAATTTTTCCTCCTTCTTCAAGTCCTAATTGAGTAATCATAGCTTGCTTTAATAATCTTATGTCTTTTGGCAACCCAAACATTTCAGCATATTTATCTGTAGTAGTTAATTCTTGAGATCTTCCTTTTTTTACAGCATTTATGAATTCATTATCTAAAAGATACTTTACATGTTCATATGCTCCACTACCCCTTAATTTTATAACCATTGATTTTAAGATCGGTTGCTTTAAAGCGATAATAGTTAAAGTTCTTAAATATCTTTCCGCTATTGCACCTCCTTTAGCAAATTTTGAAACTTTTTCTGTATATTCTGGTCTAATCTGCATTTGGAATCTTTCTCCAATTTGTGCGATGATAAGAGCAGTAGGGCGCTCTAGATAATCAAATGCCAATTCATTTACTAAATTTTCAACTTCTTTTTTAGAAAATTCTAATTTATTTGACAACTCTTCAACTGTTAAAGGTCCTCCAGCAGCATAGAGCGCGGCTTCAATGAAATTTCGATGAAGAGCCTTTTCTTCAAGTTTTAATGCTTTTTCATCAAGAACTGTGCTTTCTAACGTGTCTTCAACCAATTTTAGAGTATCTTCAACAACATTTTCTTCTATGGATTCTTCGGTTAACAAACTTTCT
>CAYNEU010000109.1:0-1620 GCA_964396275.1 uncultured archaeon
AGAACAATATTTACCCGGATATGTGAAAATGTTTTTCAGCTTAATATCTTCAATTTTTGAAAAGCATAATTTAACATTCATACTATTTTCTTCAATATTTTCTCCAAGAACTTTAATATTTGAAATTTTTGGTACACTGAAATTTTTGCTTTGTGCTTGTTGTAGTAATTCACAATCATCTATTTCAAGGTTGAGTATCTTTAAAGTAATGAGATCAACCGAAATCGCATCTTCTCCTAAAATCATTAGATTAGTCTTTTTTATTTTAGAATCTTTATAGATAAAAGGACCAGCACCTTCTAATAAGTAAAACATATCATTAATAACTAAATTAGGTCGTTTAACTGTAAATATATTTAAAATGTTTGAAATAAGATCTTTTTTATATTGATCAGCAGAATTATATTCGATAGTATTATGCTGGGTTTTTCCAATTTTACGATATTTTGCTGGAATAATAGAATATGAATTTATTAAGGATAAATTGAATTTGAATAAGGGATTTACGTTTATCTGATTAACAGATATAAATTTATTTGAATTAAGAATTATATTTGGGATAGGATAATCATTTTCATTTATTTTAACATTTGTAAAGGAATCTCTTTTTATTTTTTTCAATTGTTCAATGCTTAAATCTTTATTATCATAATAGTTGCTATTGTCTAGAAATGCCAACTCTGCACCAATAGTTTTAAAATAATCTTTCAAGTTTAATATATCTGAAAGGACTTTAATTGGAATGCCTTTGACAGGAAAACTACCTAAAGTGATTTTACTAGCCCCTCTTTCCTTGCAAGATTTGATAAGTTCTTCTAAAACATCAAAATTGGTATTTATAGGAAAGCCTCCTGGTAAATTTAAATTAAATTTTATAAAAACTTGGTCACCTTCATCAATAAATTTAGAAATTCCTCCAAGTATTTCAATTCCTTTTAGTAAACTTTCTTTTGGCGTATTAGCCTTACTGATAGCGACTTCAAGTTTCTTCGATTTTGATTGGCCTAGCATGAAAAAATTTTACAAAATTCATATATTAAATTAATAATATAAAATAATGAAAGTATTGAATTTTAAGTTAAGTGATAACTAGGATGTCAAAAATCATTATAAACGAGAATGTTATTCAAATTCCATCAGATAGCATTGGAATCGATATGGGACAAAGTCTTTCGAAAATAGCTTATTTAGAAAGTACGGAATTAACTTTTTTTTCTTTTCCAACTCAAACTAATATTCTAAGGATCAAAGAATTTTTAAATTCGAAAAGAGGTCAAGAAAATATTCTTAACTTTACTGGTGGAAAGAGCTTTAATTTGTATAAAGAATATTCAAAAATTTTCAAAACAAAGATAATAAATGAATTCGAAGCAAATGTTAAGGGGATCGAATTCCTCTATAGTATGGAAAAGAAGAAAGAACTCCCGAGAGCATTAATAGTAACTATAGGTACTGGAACATCATTGGTTCTAAATAATGATAACTATGAACATGTGGGTGGTTCTGCACTCGGTGGCGGTTTTTTTATGGGTTTAATTAAAGCTCTATTCAATCTGAATGACTATGAACAAGCATTACACCTTGCAAGAAATGGAAACAGATATAATGTAGATTTGAAGG
>CAYNEU010000110.1:0-2026 GCA_964396275.1 uncultured archaeon
CTCTCAGTCCAAAACTTACTAAGCTCATTGCAAGGTTTACAGCTACTGTTGTTTTTCCTACTCCACCTTTCCCAGAAATTACAACGATTTTATGTTTTATTTTCTTCATATTTTCTTTTATATTTTCCTCTAATTGATCCATTTTTTCTTTCTTTCCTTGTTCAACAGTCTTCTTTAAATCAATATCTGGAATTTCCTTTTCTTGAATTTTCATTTACCTCTTAATTGTAGTTAAATTTTATTTAATTATATAAAACTATTAATGAATAATTATTCAAAATTTAAAAAAGTTTTGAAACCGTCCCTCAGTGATAAATTTTAATATCTTAAAAACTAATTTCTTTGAGTTTTGATATTACTTTAATTCGGAAAAAAAAATTTAATTACGATAACTTATAACAATTTTTTTATTAGAATCTTAATTCTCTCGAAATAACAAAACCTTTATCTGGTATAGATAATATAAACCTAAAATTTATTTGCATAAATTAATTTTTCATAACTTTATTCAGTTAGGTTAGTTGTTATAAAAAGAGGTGATATGAATAGACAATTTAGATATTGAGAAGTTAGTTAAGCTTTTATCTTTCTGGATTATGCATAATAATCAACATGTAAAAGATATTAAAAAATGGATTGGAAAAATTAAAAGATCAATCTCTGAAGAGATAGCTCAAGATTTGACAAATTCAATTCAATATTTTGATAAAATGAATAAATTATTTGAATCCATAAAAAAACGAGCACGCAAAGTTAAATATGAAATTTCAGATGCAAAAGTTAAAAAAATATCAATTCCTAGTTGGTTAAAATCACCAAAAACTTTTGAATTAAAACAGATTGGAGTAATTCGAACACCATATAAAAATAATGCACCATTTCAACCAATTGAAAAAGATCAAGGCGATTTTCAAATTATTGTTGATCCCCAATATACTGAAAGTCTTCGAAAACTCGACCAATTTCATTATATCTATGTGATTTATTATATTCATCGAGTATCGCGAGAAATAAAGAATATTGTGTCACCTCCTTGGACTGGAGGAATTGAAGTAGGAACATTCGCTAGTAGATCTCCAGTTCGCCCAAATTTTATAGGACTTAGCATTGTTCGAATAAAACAGATTTCAAAGAACAAGATTTTCACGACAGGATTAGATGTATTTGATAGAACTCCATTACTTGATATTAAACCTTATATTAAAGATTTAGACTCAAAATGTGATGCAAATTATGGATGGATTGAAGATTTAGAGGGATATAAACACCTACTTTTGCATATCAAAGGAATCCCTCATGACTATTAAAAGATTATATTAATAATTTAAGTAAAAATTATGCATACATTAAAGTTCTTATTTTAATTATAAATATTATTATCAGTTCTAATGTTTTTTTATTTCTTTGCTTTAATTACCACAAACGAACCTTTTCCATATCCCTTTTTGACTTGTTCAATTTTATTTATAGCTGTTAAAGGATGAAAAATCGTTTGACTAAAATTAAAATTTTTGAATTTAGCTTTTCTTAGAAAAGAAACAACCTTCTCAACAGAGTAAAAATCTGCTATATTGTAGAAAACACTCAATTTTCTATGCTGTTCGTACAATTCTCCAAGTGCACTATTTCGATCAATAAACCCAATTATAAAAATGCCTTCTGGCCTTAAAATTTTGAAAATTTCTTTAAATGTTATATCTATATCATCAATGAAACAGATTGTAGTAACCATTAACACCAAATCAAAGATAGCACTCCTAAATGGCAGGTTTTCTGCAATAGAATCAATTAAATCTATCATTCTCTTTTTAGAGAGCATTCTCATCTTACTAGATGGTTCCACCCCAAGGTTAATACCAAGAGGAGCCGCAAATCTACCGCTACCTACGCCAATTTCAACACCAATTTTACTTTTTGGAAGTTGTTTTTTTATTGCTAGTAATTCAGATTTGTAAGCGTATTTATTTCTGATGAACCATTCATCATATCTGAAAGGATATTTATCAAAGGGTTTAGTTCTCGGCAT
>CAYNEU010000111.1:0-10001 GCA_964396275.1 uncultured archaeon
TAAAGGAATTGACCAAACACTCCTCATTTGTTTATCCCTATTTTTCAATTTATCTTTAGGGTTATTCCAAACCTTCATTTTTTCATAATTAAATGTGTGGTTTGAGCTTTTTGATTTACGAGCCCATAATACTATTTCATGGCTATGTGTAAAGTATTTACATGATAAATTAGGTGGAGCATTCGGTTTATACATAATCACATCATTAATAATATCATAACCATTTTTCTCTACTAGATAACCCACTTTGTAGATAATATGTAACGTTCCAGAAACCCATAAACTACCATTATCTTTTAAAACTCTTCTACAAGCCTTTAACCAAGAATCGGTAAAACTAATATCTTCATCGAAACCTTTTGATTTATCCCATTCCCCTTTATTAACCGAAACCATCTTGCCTGATGAACACGTAATGCCATTATTTGATAAAAAATAGGGGGGATCAGCAAAGATTAAATCAAATTTTTTACTTTCAAATTGAGTAAGTATATCTAAAGCGTTTCCATGATACAAAATGAAGTTTTTCTCTTCAAAATAAGGATTTATCATATTATGGTAAATTCATTATAGAAATTATGAAAAATTAATCCAGCTGGTTAAGAGAATATAATATCTTTTAATTATTAACTTTAAAGTTTAATATTAACAAACACTTAATATTCATGTAAGAAAATCATTAACTTATTCAAAATGTAGTAGAGATTTAAACATGATAAATAAACAAAGATTTGAGGAGTTATTTAGCCAACATGTTATTAAAGATATTTCTGAAGAACAAATTGATATAGTTCTTTCAGGACAATATGGTAAAGCATTAGAATTATTAAGAGATGCAGAGGCAACTGGATTATTTCCTGCCTTAGTTGGCCCTCCGGGAGTTGGAAAAACTATTTTATGTCGATATTTTGCTGGTCTAAGGGCAAAAGAGAAGAAAAATAAGAGTTTTTATTGGTTAACTATGGATGAGAGTATAAAACCTTCTCATTTTGTTGGCTCTTTTGATCCAGCGATTACATTAAAGAAGGGATTTGTATTAGAAGCTTTTAACCCCGGGCCATTATTAAACGCAATGCTAGAAGGAGGTACTTTCCTAGCTAATGAAATTAATAGAGCTACAGAATATTCTCAAAATACATTATTAGAGCCCCTAGAGGAAGCTTCTATAGGTATTCCCCACTTAGGGCGAATAAGAGCAGATAACGATTTTTTCTTTATATGCGCAATGAACCCCGAAGAATTATCAGGAACTCATCGCTTATCTGAGGCTTTAAAAGATAGAATAAAAGTTTGGATCAAACTAACTTACCCAGATAAATCCACAGAATTAGATATCATAAGAATAAATCTACCAGAACATTTCATTATTGAAGAATCTGAATTAGAATTAATTTACTCAATTATTAAAGAAACTAGACAAAATAAAATCGATATTGAAATACCCGCTTCTATAAGAGCCGGAATTGCTATTGCTAAATTATTAGCAAGAAAAAGACTAGTAGAAAAAGAAAAAAAAGTGAATGAAAAAGAATCTGTATATGTTTATCTCTCAGAAATTGCCCGTCATGTTTTATTGGGAAGCTTAAAACCTAAACCCGGAGTAAAAGTCGAAAATATTATAGAGAATATTATTCATAAGACTTTAGGAGGGTAAAATTATTGGGAGTTTTTCCTGAAAACCCATGTGAATTTAGTGTGGAGTTTATTAGAAGGATGAGAAATCATCCAGATATAATCCAAATGCCCTCTCCACGGCAAGTCTTATCAATACCAAATTTAATCGTATCAAGATATTATCGTAAAGGATCTATTACTCCAAATGATTTTATTGAAATTAGTACTGTTACCTCATTTCCAGATAATCAAAATTTAGCGAAAGATATTGCCTTTGAGATTCTCTTTCCAAATTACAAGAAAGACTTAGTGAAATCATTCTTTGTTGAGGGTGAGAATGATAATTTTGAGGATGAATTGAAAAACTCTGGAATCAAATCGGAATTAGACCAATTGCAAGATATTATAGACGAGATTGAATTTTCAAAATCATTTGATACAGACATGCTTCAGCAATTAGAAGAGTTTATGGAACAATTAGATCAAATAAGGCATGAAGAACCATATAAATCAGCGCTTAATTTCTTCAATGATGATTCTGAGTTATATAAAGAAGAAATAACCTCATTTGAAAAATTGCTTGAAGAAGCAAGAAACCGAATGCTCCAAAAAATAAATTCTTTAGATCCTAAGGATCTTAAAGCGGGTACTAACCTAGGATTAAATGAATTAGTACAACAACAATCTTTGAGAGAATGGGAAAAAGTTACAAGTAAAGCTTTAAATAATCGAAATATTGAGAATGATTTAAAAGAATTGTTAAAATCAGGAAGTTTAGAAGATTTACTTCAATCTATGAAATTTTTAAATGAAACTAATGCCATTTCTAAAGAACAATTAGAAGATCTAAAAAAAGAACTTCAAAATAAGATTGGTAATTTAGATCAATTATTTCAATCGGCAAAACACTTAGGTGAAACTCCCAATTTTGATCATAATCAAGTTTTAAACAATAGTTTAAAACAATCTTCATTTGAACATAATTTCAATTTAGCAAATTCACTTGACCAATTTTTTGGCACAAATCTAAGAGCTTCATTATTAGATACTTTTGATCAACAGAATAAAAATTCCCAAATGAATCTTTCACTTGAAACTTTAACAAAAACTGCATTTACAAACAAATCATGGAATTCGTTATTTAACCAAGCACTAAAAAATGCAATTCAGGAAGCAAATTCTCAAAATAAAAAGAATGAGGCTTTTAAATCACTTACACATCAATTACAACAACTAATGAACAGTTGTCAAAATATGCACTGTAGTCAAAAAATGGCTCAAAACATTCCAAATCTCATGACGTTAACTTTGGAATCTTGTGACACACCTTCCCACCTAAGAAATGCAACCGAATTTTTAAGAAAAATCGGTTTAAATCCAACATCAGAAGTTATTGAAAAGATTGGAAAGAAACTTCAAATGCCTGAAGATGAAATTTTTGAATTAATTGAACCCACTTATCAATTGTTAATAAAACTTGTGGAAACCAAAAAAGCAGATTTTCAAAGGCTAAGTAATTTATTGAGCCAAATTCAAGATCAGTTAAATTTTGAGAGGATAAAAGAATTAACTGCTATAGCATTAGCTTCTGATAATAGAGATGCTTTAGGAGCACTAGGAAATTTTAATTTAAGTGATGCGTTAAAAAGCGCTCAACAAATTGGAGGTCAAGAAGGCGAAAATAAGATGATTTCTTGTTTATCTGCTGGTAGTGGAGAAAATCTAATTAAACAATGGTTTATTCATCGCAAAAATCTACCAGAGCCGACTAAACAAAAAGTTAAAGAATTAGCAAAAAAAATGTTAATTGAATTAGGCATTTATTATTCACGAGCACGTTTAGGCAGTTCTACTACGGGACCGATCCCAATTAATATAGTAAGACCTTATGCAATAGGGGATGATTTTGAAAATATAGATCTTGAAGAAACACTCTATAATATATTAGAAAAAGGTAAAAAATTAGATCATATTGAATATGACGATTTTTATGTTTATGAAACGGCTAAAGGGCTTCGAACTACTTGTTTTGAACTAGATATTTCAGGTAGTATGACGGGGGATAAACTTACTTATATGAGTATCTGTGTAACGATGTTATGTTATGGAATGCGTAAAGATGAATTTGGAATCGCTTTTTTTGAATCGAATACTCATGTTTTGAAAGGATTGGATGAAAAAAAAGATCTGGAAAAATTAGCAGATGAGCTCCTTTCTGTTACTGCCCGAGGGGGAACAAGAATACAAAGTGCCATTGAATGGGCAAATAAACAATTCAAGGAATACTCTAATTCACGTGAAAAATTAAACATACTGTTTACTGATGCTGAAATTTTCGATATTAAAGAAGCTCTGGTAGAATTTAGGAAAATGCGTTCTTTAGGTGTTGATTTCATATTAGTGTGTCCAGAAGCTTCGTATAACTTAAAAGAAGCTAAAAAAATGGTAAAAGTTGCTGGAGGACAATTACTCACTATAAAAGATTGGAATGAATTTCCAAAATTAATTTCAGAAATAATTAAATCAAGATTTTAAAAAAAAATGGTAAAAAAATCAATATCAAGTCTTATAATTGAGAAATTTGGTTTAAATTTATATCAAAAATCACTTAAATTTCTTACAAGCAAAGTTAATATTATTGATATTCAAGAAGATCCAATACTAATTAGAAGTCTTATTTTAGATTATGAGCGTGAATTTCATCTTATAGTTGATAATAGGAATAATGAAATTTTTCATGATTGTCCCGCTTTTCTTATTCATTCAGAAAGAGAAAAAAAAATTTGTATTCATTTAATAAAATTGTTATTAGTTATTAGAGATTCTCTTGCTCAAAAAATCATAGAAGATTTCAACAAGTATAATTTGACTTCAGAAGATTTAGGTTCAAAGAAGAAAAGTAAGAACTTTAAGTTATTAGCAAATCTTTGTTTTGAAAAAAACAATTACGTAGAAGCATTAAGTTATTTGAATAAAGCAGTTATCAATCAATGCGATAGTGAAAAAATTATAGAATCATTCTTGAATACAGCGATTAATAATAATTTATTTATTGAATTCTTTGAATTTTTAGAGAATGGGTATGAAAATGAATTAGAAAATTACTTTTTGAACTTTAATGATCATATCGAAAGAGGGTTTAAAAGATTTTTAGATACAATACCAAGCTACTCATTTTTCAACATTCTTGAAATTATTGAATCGATTGATAAAATATTAGAATTTAAAGATATTTCTTTTATTGCTTCATATTTCGATAAGTTAAAGGAAATGGTAAATAGTTCGGATTTAAATGCTAAATATTTTTCAATTTATTTTATAAAAAAGAATTATGAAAATTTAATTATCAAAAATCAAGCATTCAAGGACTTAATTTCTGAAGCTCAACTAAATTATATAAGAACCAACCTATTAACATATTTTTTTTCTGAAATTGATAATTTCTGCATAATCGAGAAATTAAAATTATTGAAAAAGCAATTTAAAGTAATAAATATTCCCAAAGAAAAATTCTATGATAAGTATAAGAATTATAAAATAGAAATTCAAGAATTGGAAAGAAAAGTATATCTCAAAAAATTTGCATTTTTAAAGTTACTAATTGAAAAATATAACATAAAAAGAACAAAAGGAGAATTTAAAAAAAAAAGAAATACTTATGTTGTAAAACACGATGAAGTTAATTTAAAGAATCCTGTTTATAATTATATTATTTCCCGCATTGGCTTTTTTGGATTAAATGATCAGACAATAAAATCTTCCGAAATTGGGATCAATTATTTCATAATGAAAGAAATATTTTTAGATGATTTAAGCAGTTTTCAAGATGTGTTCTATTATAGACAACAGTTCTGGGGTGAATTGGATAATTATGAAATAAAATCAATTGAAGGGTTAGCTTTATCGAGTGAAAATATAGAATACAGTTATGATGTTGAACATGGATTTTCTGATGATGTAATGATTATAGAATGGAATTTGGCAAATAAACCAATTCAAGGAAGTATAATTAATGCATATAGTTCTCAAATCATAATTCCTGATTATAATAACCCACTTTTTCATGATTTAAAACCATTTGATTTGTGTTATTGTAAAAAAACTCCTGTAAAAATTGAGAGTAACATAATTAAAACTGTAAATGTAATTAAAAAATGTTCATTTAAAGAGGCTATTGAGAGTATTTCAAAAGGAATGGAATTCATAGAAGGATATTACAGATTATCATTAGTTAAAGCAATACTAAATAAAGAAATTGATCCATTTTACGCTCATGAAATAGTAGTTAATAATCAAAATAGAGTTTTTGTCCCTAAATATAATGCTTTCATTAAGGCTTTTAACGAATTTTTATTTGACTTTATTTTTAAAGAAAGAGATTATATCTTTGAAGAATTAATAAACAGTGTTGAACATAATATTAATCAAATTTTAACTTTATTAAATTTGAATAATGAATTAGCGGGGTTAGATCTGCCCTACAATGAAATTTTAAAGGATTGTATTTATCCAAATATTAAATTAAAAGAGTTCAAATCAAGACTTTTAAATAAAATCCATTCCATTATAAAAAATATCTTAAAAGAACGTGAACTTGGAAGTACAATCTTTTTTGACTTGAAAAAATTACAGCATACTCCATTCTTTAAATACTCTAATGAAATTCTTGAAATTAGAAAAAAAGAATTTGAATCTATAGAAATTCACAGATTTATTGATAATAATGAGGTGCTTTATGAGATATCTGAAATTTATAAGACATATTATGGTAAAAAATTCTTAAATATTCTTCAAGTAAAGGATCTACTAATTTTAAAACCCGAAAAATTTAAAAAGTTCCATGATATAAGTTCAAAATTAAATCTAAACGTTAAGATTGTAAATGTAGATAATTAATTCTTATTATAATCTTCAAATTGTAATTTTCCATAAACTGCATCATGACCGGGTATAAACCAGAATTTACCTTTCCGTATTTTGTTTATAGCTTCTTTTAGATCTTCAGGAATTCCATTAAAATTACTTTTTCCTTCCCATATTGCATATTCGCTGCAATTTTCTGCAATTAATTTTTGATATATTGATATATTCCCTCTATCATACTCAGATCCTCCTAGAACAATTGAAATCAAATCCAATAAGGGGACAATGTACTGAAAATTTAATTTGAAAGGATTTTTTTGATCACTTAATTCTTCAACTCGAGCTAATACACCTTTAGTAAGTTTTTTTTTACAGAAAGGACAAATGTCAATATTAAGTTTAGGACTACAAAAATAATCCTTTTTGTCAACGTGTCGTTCTGATCTATGGCCATCATAATAATATTTGCCCTGTGATGGTTTAAACTCATAAGTCTTAACAATTTTATTTTTTTTAATCGAATCAATTAAATTTTGGTAATTTAGTTTATTCAAATCGAAAATTGTAGCCTCTCTTCCTAATCTATGAAAATTAGTAGAATGACTGTCAGAATTAGATATTATAGAAACTTTATTAAACTCTGAAATACCTCTGATCATTAATGGATCTGCACTTAATCCCGTTTCAATAGAATTTATATAATTTATTCCAGTTCCTAAAGCATCTTCCATCGTATTAAAGTGAGAGATATCTCCAAATAACCCAAAATATGGTGTAAATATGTGAGCAGGTATTATCTCAATATCCTTATCTATTGATTTTAAACTAAAAATAAGCTTTTCTGGAGAATTATAAATTTTTGGTCTCCCTTCTTTAGTTAGGGTGCCATATTGTGAAAATAATTCAATTGATTCTTCTACTTTTTCAAAATTTGGAAAAAGAATAATGAAATGAACTTTTTTGATTTTTGAATTGTTTTTCCAAATAGCTTCAACTTCAGTTTGTAATATAAAATTAACATCTGGCACTTTTGGAGTATAGAAAATTCCGTTTGAAGTTTCTATTAGATTACTTTTTAATTCATTTAACCATAATGGGTGAAGACAATCACCCGTTCCAACTAATTGAATCCCTTTGATATTACAATTAGAGGCAATTTTAAAGATGTCAATGTTTTTACTTGCTCCTCCTGAGAATTTACTATGAATATGTAAATCACTAATCTTATACATCTTTCTCAAGTTGATTTATTGAAACTTGTTATAATTTTTCAATTAATTTATTTAAAATCATAAATAAAATTAGAATCAAGAATAAATACAAGTTTAAGTCATCTTTAATCGGTAGTTCCTATTTAATAATGAAGTTAGAATTTATTTTTCTAACAGTATTTATATTATTTAGCATAAATTTTATTTACATAGAATCTGAAACTTTAATTGATAACAATTAAACAAAATTATTAGAGTATGAGTAAAAATAACTTTCAACACCCATCAAAAGATATTATTGAAAGCAAAGGTACTATTCTTAGAGGAAAAACAGTCTGTATGTGCTTAACGGGTTCGGTAGCTGTAATATCTTCTCCAATTGTAGCCCGAGAACTTATGAGAATGGGAGCTGATGTAATATGTGTCATGTCTAAAGCTGCGACAGAATTGATAAATCCATCTTTAATGGAATGGGCAACAGGAAATAAAGTTATTACTAAATTGACTGGAGCAGTTGAACATGTTTATCTCGCAGGGGATAGACCTAGAAGTGTAGGCAAAGCTGATTTAATTTTAATATGCCCCGCAACCGCAAACACAATTTCAAAAATTGCAAATGGAATTGATGATACTCCAGTTACAACAATAGCATCAACAGCATTTGGATCTTCAATACCAATAGTAATAATTCCTGCAATGCACGAAAGTATGTATAAACATCCCATCTTAGAACAAAATGAGCGAAAGTTACGTGATTGTGGGGTTGAAATCCTAGGTCCTAGAATTTCCGAAGGAAAAGCAAAAATCGCTAGAATTGATGATATAATTGACAGAGTTATTGATTTATTAATAACTAAGAAAGATTTAGAGGGAAAGAAAATATTAATAACTGCGGGTCCAACAAGAGAAGCAATAGATTCGGTTCGGTTTGTCTCAAACAAATCCTCGGGGAGAATGGGAATAGAAATAGCTAAAGAAGCTTCTGCTAGAGGGGCTGATGTATTATTAATCGCCGGAGAATGTATGGCGAAACTACCAGATTATATAAACATAAAGCATGTTGTTTCTATTGATGATTTTATAAAAGCTGTTAAAGAGGAAGTCTCATATAAAAGTTATGATTTTTTTATTTCAGCTGCAGCAATAAGTGATTATAAACCAATTGAATGCATTGAAGGAAAAATATCCTCTGATAATGTTGAAGAATTACATGTCAATATGAAATTAACACCAAAAATAATCGACGTTGCAAGAAAGAAAGATTATAATTTATTTATCGTAGCATTTAAAGCTGAAACAAATGTTTCTAAAAGTGATTTAATAGAACGTGCGTATAAAAGACTTATCAAATCTGAAGCTGATTTAATTGTGGCAAATGATATTGGTCGAAATGATATCGGTTTTCGTAGTAAATACAACGAAGTATTTATTATAGATAAAAAAAGACGTATTACTCATGTAGAGAGAAATACTAAAAGGTATATTGCATCTAAAATAATTGATGTAGCTTTAGAAACTTTTCAATCAAGAAACTCTTAGATTTCTATTCAAGAGGCTATTTTTAGAACTTTATTTGGAGAATCATCAGCTTTTTTGATAATTTTTCATCTAATGAAAATATTTAAATATTAAATTATTTACTGCTAGAAGTGAAGAAAAAAGTAAAGTTTGATTAGACAACGAACATCTAGAAATTAGAATTAATGTTTAAGATCGTATAGTTTTATTAGTTAATTTAGTAATAAATGTATAAATATTAAAAATTTGTTTTAATAAAGATTGATTAAGAAATTACTTTTTGAGTGCGTTTAAAATTACATCGAAAGAAGAAGGAAAAATCAAACAAGGAACCATCGCAGAATATATGCGTAAGAGAACACAATTAGTCGGTTTTGAATTTGGGTACTGGAAACATGTGCAATATTGTAGTGAGTTCCTGGATAATGCATTAGATGCCATTGAAAGTTTTCAATGGAAACAATTAAAAAAAAAAGATTCTAAAATCAAATTTTCTTTGGATCAAGAATTATTTTTAGAGAAATTCTCTATTCTAGAGGCTGCAAAGGCAGAAAAAAGGTCTCAGCACTTAGATAACGAAGCAAAACATACTCTAATGCAAGAATTTGGTATTGAATCTATGGAATCCGATAATAATATTACTCAAGAATTAGAAATTAGAGAAGAAGAATCTGGAGAAATTATTGATAAAGAAGAATTAGAAGTTGAGGAGGAAGTCAAAAGAATAATTGATGACATGCAAGAGATCATTAAACCTGTTGAATACATTATTGATGTAGAACCTATAGTAATTGT
>CAYNEU010000112.1:0-1765 GCA_964396275.1 uncultured archaeon
GTTTTTTTCTTGTATAATTTTACACCTTATGCTTTTTTGCTATTATTAACTATTAATTTAGAAATGTGATTCTTTTAAGATAGATTAATAATATCTTTTTAATCCAGAATCTACATTTTATAGAAATTATATCTTATATATGTATTTTGATAAATTTTTTAAATATTAAAATTTAATAAATTTTGCTATGGTGATTTTAGTATTAACATACGATTTTGAACGTTATGGAAATCCATCATTACCAATATATCACTCGAAGAACATACAAGATAGAAGATTTGCTCTAAATGGATTGGAAATAATATTAAGGATTCACAAAAAATATGACGTCGGCGGAACTATTTTTATTTTGGGAAGATTATTAGAATTATGCAATCAAGAAATTAAAGATTTATTCTCAAAGTATTTACTTGATATTCAACAGCATACGTATTCCCATATACTCTTTAAAGAAGATAAATATAGGAAGAGAAAGCCCGCGAGTCTTCAAGATATAAAATATGAGATTAAAATTACAAATGAATTAATAAAGAAGTATTTAGGTATCGATGTTATAGGATTATCCGCACCAATAGGGTTTCACAATGGATTGAAAAGTGAAAAAGACATTTTAAAAATTCTAAAGAAAGAGGGTATCAAATTTATAAAATCAGATTCAAGAGGACCGGGAAATGAGTTGCCTGGACCATTTATAGCTAATGGGGTCTTAAAACAACCATATTTTTATGAAAATGGAATTCTTGAGTTAACGGGACAAGGTTGGCATGATTGTATAATTAAAGGATTAATCTCCCATGAAAAACCAATAAAAATTGCTAATGATCCTGTTGAAGAATTAAGATATTATATTGATGATTTAAATTTTGCATTAAAGAATGATTTGATGTATTCTCCAACTTTTCATCCATGGTCAATTGCTATGAAAGATCCTAAGGGATTTGTTATTGATAATTTAATAGCATATGCTATAAAAAAAAATATTGAGATTATATCAGCAAGTGATTTGTATCATCAAATAAAAGCTCTGTAATTGATTTAAAGCAATTTATATACAATAGTAGAAATTAACATTATCATACCATCTAAAAATTAAATCTTACTGACTCCTTTTAGTTAAAATTCAATAAATTTTTACTAAAGTTTATTTTCCAAATTAGTTGATCCTAAATCCCTTAAACAATTAAAAATATTATTAAGTTGAGCTAATTTCTTTTTCTTAATATCTATGGTATCTTAAAGTTATTAATTATTATGAGAATTGGAATAGTTGGTCAAGGTTATTGGGGAAAGATTATCTTAAAAAATTTAGAAAGTATGAATTATAAAGAGATTGTTTTATGTGATATTACAAATTTAAATAAAAAGAATAACCATAGCCAAAATTATGAAATAATTAATGATTACAAAGATTTGAATTGTGATTGCGTTTTTATTACAACACCAACCAGTACTCATTTTGAAATAACTAAATTCTTTTTAGAAAAAAAAGTAAATGTATTCTGCGAAAAGCCTCTTACAACTTCCACAACTGAAGCAGAAACATTATATAATATAGCTTTAAAAAACAACACAATATTATTTACAGATTGGATTTTTACATTTAATTCTCACATTAAAACAATAAAGAGAGATTATGAGATTGGCAAATTAGGTAAGATAAGAAGTATTTTTATGAATCGATTGAATTTAGGACCAGAGAGGTTTGATGTAAACGCTCGCTGGGATTTAGCATCTCATGATATATCAATTATTCAGTATCTTTTTT
>CAYNEU010000113.1:0-1785 GCA_964396275.1 uncultured archaeon
ATTCAAGCTTTTAAAAGACACTTGGGTTGTGAAGTAATCGTACCGAAATATAATGTTTTAATGGGAGCTTTAGGAATGGCAATCCTTGTTAGAGATTATTATCTAGATAACCCCACAGAGACTTTATTCAGAGGTCTTGATGTAGGGGATATAGAATTCAAAACATCCACATTTCACTGTGGAGATTGTCCAAATAATTGTGAAATAGTTCAAGTTAAAATGCCTCAAGATGAAAATAAAGTAATTGCTCGTTGGGGCAGCAGATGCGGAAAGTGGGAGGTATTTTAATAACATGGCAGAACTTCTTAAACAATTGAGAGAATTAGGAGAAGAATTCCTAGAAACCATTAAACATAAAACTAAGTTAAGTACGATTTTTGACCTTTATACAGAAAAGGTCATTCCCACGTTTGTTTCAGAAAAAGATTTAAAAGAATATTATGATAAAAGAATGGAAGAGGTAAATGATTTTATAGATAAATTATAATATGAGGTAATAAAAAAATGAGTGAAAGTACAAATACAGAAATAAAGGATGAAGGAGATAAGTTAAATCCAAAAGTTATTGCTTTTGATATGCTTTATGGTGCTGTAAAAGGACTAAGCGGTTTATTCTTTAAGGCTTTCATGGATTTAAAAATTGAAGGGAAAGAAAACATTCCCTTCAGAGGAAAAGCGATTTTAACTACAATCACTCCGAATGTAATCCGAGATATGTTAATAATAGCTCAGGTATCAGGAAGAAAAATACATTTTATGCTTGATCCAAAATTAATGAAGCATCAAATTGCTGGTCCGGTTTTAAAGAGTCTTGGAATGATTCGAGGAACTGAAAATAAAGAAGATACTGAACCAATCGAAAAAGTATTTGAAATATTAAATGAGAAAGGTGATCTCGTAGGTATGACACCTGAAGCAAGACATGATCGTGAAGTACAGATAAAATCGATGGCTGCAATAATAAAGTTCGCGATTGCGGGAGATGCTCCAATTATTCCAATAGCCATTTCTACAGAAAAAACGAAAATATTAAACATGTTTACGGGAGATGGGTTAAAAGTAAAGATTGGATCACCTTTGCGTGTAGAAAAAAGATTGAATCGGGAGAAGAATCGAGCTGAACGCTATGAGCTTGCAGAAGACATAATAAATATTATTGAATCCTTAAAAGAAGTACCTGAATCTAAAGAACGCAATAATAATTAAATTATATTTTTTCTCTATTTTTTAACACAATTTTGGTTATATTACTATTGTGCAATTAACTGTTAGAAATGAAATTAGAAATATTGTCAATACTATTCCATCTTTGAGAACTAAACTTTGCTTTTTTGACATAAAATTAAAATAGATTATTATTATTGATAATAAGAACCAATTCCAAAATAAGATCCATAAGAATTGGAAATTTATAATAAAAATAGCACTAATTCCAAAAGTTAGTGTTAAATTCCATATTACTTTTCCAATCATCCCTCCCAAGCCTATTTCAACGCTCTTTTTTTTTATAGATTTTATAACTAATGTTAATTCCTCAACATTTGTTATAAATGCAATTATAACGAGCCCAAAGAAAGTCTCTGGAATATTAGTTTGTAGTATAATTTGTTCTGTGGCAAAAATTAATAATTCTCCCCCTAAAAAAAGAGATGTAAAGCTAATAATGATTAGAATGATTTTCTTAATTTTAGGTTCTGTCTTTAATTCTTGAGTGTTCTTATCACTCTTCATGAGATTTTTCGTTGAACTAAATCCAATAGAACTTCCTTTAGAGAATTGTTTTAT
>CAYNEU010000114.1:0-7148 GCA_964396275.1 uncultured archaeon
TTCATACCTTTTTATTTATTTTGAAGGTTTTCAATAACGTTTTTATACTTTTCATGAATTAAAGTTTTATCAAAATCCCAAAATTCTTGGAGCATTTTATTTTGTTCGTCTTCAGTAAAATATTTCATTACAGGAATAAAAAAGTGTTTGTCCTCTTTTTCAATATGTTTTGGGTAGAATTCAACTAATGTACTCATCAAATTTACGATTTCATCTAATACATTTACATTACCTTTTGTGTATTGATTTTTTGCATCAACCAACTTTCCAACAGTGTTCCTTGCCCAAATATGTTCATCTACTAGTTCTTGCATAATTTTGGCATGATTAGGAGAAAGTTCTTTCTTCTCTAGGTCCCTAAAAAGAATATGTTCTTCCTTTCCATGATGAGTTCTATCAGCATAAAACCTTATAAAATCCACAGCGATATCAATAAATAAGGGATTTGCTTTAGCATATTCCTTCATTTTTTCAATCTCGTTTTTCATTAGGAGGATCATCTTTTCAATTAATCTATGTTCTATCATTAATGGTCCAATTGGCATCATTTCTTATTTCACCTCATATTTTTTTTAATATCTAACAAATATAGACGTAGAAAGTTAATAAAAGTAATTTCGAACATGTTTCGTATGTTTTCTAAATTTTGTTGTTGGCTTAAATGCAAATCATATAATAAAAAAATATAGAATTACTCTCAATGGGTAATTTTTAATATTAATAAATTACCAAGGTTCGACTGTTAATTTCATAATCCTATCGAAATGTTTTGCATTTCTGGTAATAAGAGGGAGGTCTTTTTCTATTGCTATAGTTGCAATAAAAATATCCAATTCATTTATTATCTCTCCTTTTTTTTGTAATTCAGATCTTATTTCTCCGTAAATCTTACTATGGATTAATTCAAAGGGAATAATATTTATTGTTTTGGTTAAATTATTTACCGCTTCTATATTTTCTTGAGATTTTTCAGATAAGTGAGCTCCAAAATATAATTCAGCTGCATTAATTGAAGTTGTAAAAAGGATTACATGTCTAGCTAGAAGTTTTGATATCTTACTAACTGCATCTTTATTATCTCTTAATAAACCAATTAATATATCAGTATCTAACAGCACCAAATTTCATATTACCTTGGTATTTTTGCTTTACCCCTATTTTTATAAATCAGGTCCAAAATAGTTTCTATTTCTTCGGTTGAACCTTTCCAATCCCCTTTTAACTTCAAAATATCTTTTTGTTCAGGTTTGGACAATAATCTTAATATTAAGTCATTAAATGACTCTCCCTTAAGCTTTTTAGTTTTTAATTCATTATAAGCCTCATCTGAGAGTGAAATTGTTTTATATCCCAAATTATTTCACTTTTTGGAAATATCTATTATAACTTATATATTTTATCTAATATATAAATATATATTAAATGAAATTAAATAAACATCTAAAGAAACTGTTAATTAAATAATTATCGGGAGAGATTAAGTATAAGTTCTGTCTATTATTGCCCATCAGGTTAAATTCAAAATAATATTTCCGGAACATTTTTCACGAGAGTTTAGTAAACACTTATCGATTTCAGGCTCAATAGTATGTTTAATTCCCAACGCATCTAACCAGCAACTCACACGATATATGACGCCACATTCATATTGTTTGTGAACTCCAATCATTTTCATGCCGTTATAGGCAAAACATCTGTTCATTTCCCAATGCATGCGATTATTTTCAGGGAAGCTATACTTAAAATCCATGAATCCCCCCTTCAATACACTAAAAGCACTACTAATAAAATCTTTTAATTGCTCAAAAGTCTCTATTCTTAAATTTTCCCAACCCATTGCTTTTTTTATACGTTGCATTTCAATTACAGAGAGATTTTTAATAGCGGCTTTATTGAGTTTGTTAGCAGTCTCAATACCGAAATCCCGGACACAGCTATAAAACCATGAACCATCGTGAGTCATCCAACATTTAACAAGGAGTTCTTTTAATTGGTTTTTATCAAGTTGATCAAATAATGTCATTTCCATAATTATTATCAAGTTGTTTATTGTTAAAAAAGTTAAAAGTAAACGAAATTATATCAAAATGTATTAGATTTTTGAGAACATCATTCATGACCTTAATAATATGTCAGTCGTTAAACGAAATATCATGTATTTATGTGAATGACTTCTGCTGGGGGAAATCCATTAAAATGAGTAGCGGAAGCATTAGTATAAGCACCAATATTTTCGGAATAGAGTAATTCTTCAATATTTAAATCAGGTAATTGTTCATTGAGAGATATTTTGTCTAAAGCATCACACGTTGGACCTACTACTGCGGATTCTTTTAGCATCCCTTCCTTAAAAGCTTTAAAATGATATTGGATATGGTCGAAAATGGTTCCTGAAAAGGTATTATATACTCCATCATTAACATAATAATACACTTTATCGTTTCTAATCGCTTTACCGTTAATTTCGACTAAAGCAATAGCTGTAGTTGCAACAAAAAAGCGTCCCGGTTCTGCTATTATTCTTATTTCAGAAGTATCAAAATATTGGGAGATACTATTGTTAATCACTTCAGCTAAGGTTTCAAAAGAAGGGACATCTTCATCATATGGAACGGGAAAACCACCACCTATATCTAGGAAAGTTAATTCTTGTCCAATGTCTTTGGCTTGTTCAAAAATATTATGAGCGATTTGAAATGCTTGGATATAATTATCGAAATTACTACATTGACTACCAACATGAAAACTCAATCCCTCCACGTTAAATCCTGCCTTTTTCGCATACTTAATTAAATCCAGACAAATCTTAGGATTTGCTCCAAATTTTGTAGAGAGTTCCACAACTGAGCCAGTGTTAGGAACATCTACTCTTAAAATTAAACGGCTATTTTTACAGTATTGAGCAATCTTATCAACTTCTATATAATTATCAAAAGTCATTCGAATAGAATATTCATTGAGTTTTTTTAATGAATCAATTCTCTTTACTGGGTTAGCATAAATTACTTTTTCATTCATAAATGCTTTTTTTTCCTCGTGATTTCCCTCAATCGTATCATAAACAATCATGAATTCTTCCCATGAAGCAACATCAAATCCACAACCTTCATTATAAAGAGTTTTTACTATTTTTGATTCAGGATTAGCTTTTATTGCATAAAATGGTTTTACATCAGGGAGATACTTGCAGAACTTATAGTAGTTCGCTTTTATCGAGTCATGATCAATAACAATCAAGGGAGTACCATTTGTATTCACTAGGTCTAATAGAGTTGATTTATCAATCATTTTCATAACACTTTAATATTTAATGAATTTAATGGTGCATGGTTAAAATCTTTTTTATACGAGTTTGTGAGAAAATGTGTGGATTAAATCAAATTTTTCAAAACAAAACTTTTTCCTTCAATTCATAGGACAAAAAAGAAATAAGTTGAAATACTTCATATTTTTATAATTTTCCATTAATTTCCATGAGAAAAATGAAAAACTGATTGAAATTTTACAAAATATTTAAATATACGACTTTTTATGGGTAGCATTGCAATTATTTTGTTAAAAAAGACATATTAAGCGATATGATACTTTAAAGAGAAGCATAACATAGAGCCTGGAAAGGACCAAATAGGATTAAAATGTATGATGCAATTTTAAAAACCGTCATTTTGGGTAATGTAGGTACCGGTAAAACAACATTATTAAAGAGATTTATCAATAATGTATATGATTCAAACTGTATGAGGACAATTGGAGTTGACTTTCAAACTAAGGACTGTAAACTTGATGGAAAGGAATTAAAGTTAATGATTTGGGATTTCGCCGGGCAACAAAGATTTAGTTATATGTTTCCTAAATACTTAAATGGTGCTTTGGGAGGTATTTTGATGTATGATATCACAAATTACTCTTCCTTTTATCATATTGGTAAGTGGTTATCACTGATACAGGAAACTAATCAAAAATTTCCAATTATATTACTTGGTACTAAGTTGGATTTAGACGTTTTTAGAGAAATTCCTCATGAAGTTGGAGTGAGGGTTGCTAAATCGTTGGGTTTAAACGGATTTATTGAATGCTCTAGTAAAACTGGTGAGAATATAGAGCTGCTCTTTGAAACGTTAATGCAATTAATGGTAAATAACACTTTAATCAACGAAAGAGACACAATAGAACTTGAAGAAATGTGTTGAAATTTTGAATTTAAAAACCCTTAGATAAACTATAATTTAGAATCTGTCTATTTTTGTTCCGGGTGTAATCTTGTTTATTTTAGCCTTGAGTTCAGCAATTTCTAAATAAAAATGAACTTTGGTTTGTTTTTTATGGAAATGTATTATTGTCTGAATAAATGTCATCTATAAAAATATATAGTTAGATTTTTTTGTCACTAACTGGGAGAGCATAAATAACAAATGTAAATATTTCTTAATTGTGAAAAGATGTCAAATTTTAAATTAAAAGTATTACTCACAGGTGCGGAAACAGTTAGTAAGACACATTTAATTCAGAAAATCACGAAAAATAGATTTCAAGCGAATTACAAGCTAACTGTAGGGGTGGATATTCTCACGAAAGATGTTGAATTTAAACAAGGAGAAACTGCTACTTTAAGTATTTGGGATATAGGATGCCAACAACGTTTTAAATTTATTCGTAATACATTTTATAAAGGATCGGCGGGAGCATTATTGATTTTTGATTTAACACGAGAACAGACATTAATTGAAATAAGAAAATTGTTTACAGAAATTAAAAAATATGTGGGTTCTATTCCTTTTATTCTAATCGGAAATAGTATTCATTTAAATAATTTAAAAGATAAAGCAATTATCAGGAAAACTGCTCGAGAATTTGCTAAAAATGAGGGAGGGATCTATATTGAAACATCTCCGAGCAGTATTGATATTCTTGAAGGGGCAGTTCGCAATTTTACTCGTAGAATTATAGAATCAAGGGCATAAATTAATTATAATTCTCAATCTTATCATATGAAATATTGTTTAATTTGTCTACCAAGTCTGATTAACGCTTCAACTATTAATAAAATATGACTAACATTTCAAGATAATGCAATTAACTTTTCATGGCCTTTAGGATGTACTGGATATAAAACTGATTGGGGCTAAATATTTCTACTGGAACTTATTTGTCTAATTATAAGTTACATGATAAAATTTCAAAAATCTTTCGATTTCAATAACAATATTATTAACTCCTGCTTCAAATTTTTCTTGTGGGGCACTAAAGCTAATTAAACCTAATTTTTGTCTTTATTAGTGAAATTATTTTGAAAAAATATCAAGAAACGATTGCTTTCCTCAATTGGAAAAGTTTATGAAGTCACCAAATATTAGATATTAATTAAAAGTAATAAGAATTGTACCTAAACTAAGATGAATATAAGAGTGGAATAGAATGGGCGATCGTTTGAAGGATAAAGTTGCTATAGTTATTGGAGCAGGACAACAATCGGGAGATACAATAGGTAATGGAAGAGCGATTTCAATTCTTTTTGCCCGTGAGGGTGCCAAGGTAATGCTTGTTGACCAAAATATTAATTCTGCTCAAGAAACAAAGTTGATGATAGATAAGGAATGTAAAGAATCGTTCACTTTTAAAGCCAATATTGTAAAAGAGGAGGATTGTCGTCAAATAACGGAGAGATGTGTTGATTTATATGGTCGAATCGATATCCTTGTCAATAATGTTGGTATTGGAGAGGGAGATAAGAGTTTGGTAAATTTGAGCGAAGATATATGGGATAAAATTTTTAATGCAAACTTGAAGGGAATGTTCTTCACATGTAAATATATATTACCTGTAATGGAGAAACAGGGAAATGGTTCTATCATCAATATATCTTCTATTGCGGCTGTTTGTGCTACGCCTTTAGTCGCTTACAAAATATCAAAATCAGGAGTCAATTCTTTAACTCATCAATTAGCCATGAAATATGCTAAGAAAGGAATCCGCATCAACGGTATCATGCCTGGATACTTAAATACTCCCATGGCTATTGAAGGAATATCAAGAGCAAGAGGGATAAGTAAAGAAGATTTAATCAAAGAAAGAAATAGCATGGTTCCACTAAAAGGGGGAATGGGAGATGCTTGGGATACTGCTTATGCTGCACTTTTCTTAGCTTCAGATGAAGCAAAATTTATTACTTCAGCTATACTCCCAGTTGACGGAGGTCAAAGTTCAAGAATAGGATAAACTAAAGGTAAATAATATATAAACATTATTTTTTAAAATTAATTATAGTAATGAGATTGAGGTGTAAAAACAATTACAAAAAAAGTAGAAGAATTTCAAAAACAAGGAAAAAATATTGCTCGAGAAAAGGTAAGGCTTAAACAACCCAGAATTTATCCATTAAAAGAATCAGAGTGGAATGAAGAAGTTAAAACTATCTTAAAACCAATGGTTGATGAAAAAAGCGGTCGGATTATCAACATTTTTAAAACTTTAGCTAGACATGAAAAACTACTTAAACGATGGCTTGTATTTGCCAGACATATTTTGGGTAAATCTTCTCTCCCTGCAAGGGAACGAGAGATTCTCATACTTCGTATCGGTTGGCTTTGCCAATCAGAGTACGAATGGGGGCAGCATGTCAAGATAGGAAAAGAAAATGGACTTACCGATGATGAAATTCAAGGGATCATAAAAGGTCCAGATTCAAATGGGTGGAATAGATTCGACGCGACTTTGCTAAGAGCGGTGGATGAACTATATTATGACTCTTTTATTAGTGATCTTACTTGGAAGGCACTTACCGAGCGATATAGTACACACCAACTTATAGATTTGATTTTTACCGTCGGTCAGTATAATCTAGTTAGTATGGCACTAAATTCTTTAGGTATTCAGTTGGAAGATGGTACTAAAGGTTTTCCTAAATAAAAAATTTCTAACTTTTATAGATAATAGTAATATTTTCAATAGCTTAAAGAAGTAAATTATTTCGGGGGATTATAAAAAATTTTAATCATATTTCCTCATCTTTCACTTTATTATCAATTATAGAGGGTACTTTTTTCGCAAATTCTACATTCTTTTTAATCTTGTATTTATAACACAAATCAACTAAAGCGATTCATCTGACCGTAATAATCGAATAACGCAGATTCAGAATAATAATAGGT